>JANXPS010000088.1 GCA_025357175.1 Deltaproteobacteria bacterium
CCAGCGCGGACACATGCTCCCGAACCAGCGTCGCGAGGCGAACAGCGGCCTCGGTCGGTACAGAAACCCGCCCCGCGCGCCGAGCAAGCGGCACCCCGAAGAACGACTCCAGTTCCTTGATCTGCCGGCTGTAGAGGCTTATGCGAGCGTGGTCTTTACCGGCGGCGGCCGACAACCCTCCCGCGTCCACGAAGCGGCAGAGCGTCCCCAAGCGGTCCAGCGACAGACCGGGCTTCGAACAGTAGGCGGATATATCAATCATATGGTTGACGTTAGTAACAAATTACCATCTTTGTCAACAATATGAACCATCGGACAATCGGTGAGCGAAAGGGGAACGCGAAATGGAGCAGACGGGGTGGGACGTCATCGGGGACATCCACGGTCGGCTGGGCGCGCTGGATGCGCTGCTCCGGCGTTTGGGCTACCGGGAACGGGGTGGCGCCTGGCGCCATCCGGGGCGGAAGGCGCTGTTCATCGGCGACATGGTCGACCGGGGATCGGAGGTCGGGAGCGTCCTCCGACTGGTCCGTGCGATGACCGATGCGGGGACGGCGTGCGCGATCCTCGGCAACCACGAGTACAACGTGCTCGGGCACCTCCACGACCTGGAGCACGTGACGAGTCGGTGTCGGATGAACCCGCAGAAGATATCCGAGATGAGGCCGTCGCTGGCGGCGATCGCCGCCGATCCTTCGTTCCGCCGATGGCTGATCGACCTGCCGCTCTTCGCGGAGGCCGACGGGATCCGCTTCGTCCACGCCTACTGGGGAGAGCGGGAGTTGGAGACGTTATCGGGTCGCCGAACCCTCCCCGAATGCGACTGGAACACGAGTGCATTCGACGGCTCGAAGGAGGAGACCGCGATCAAGCGACTCCTCAAGGGGCCGGAGCTCGGTTTCCCGGACGGAATCGCCATCCTGAGCAAGCGTGGGTACCCGCAGCGCGAAACGCGGGTCGCGTGGTGGAAACCCCGCCCGGAGGAGATTCGCATCGATGACATCCTCGTTAAGCCGGGGGAGTTTCCGACCGGGGTTCTTCCCTGTGCGCGCACCTGGGGAAGCTACGAGCCGTACCCTGCGGATTCCCCCCCGGTCTTCATCGGCCATTACGGATACGACGCCTTCCCGGGGCTGCTGGCGGCCAACATCGCCTGCGTCGACTACGGGCGGAACAGCGAAGGGACCGGCATCGGCGCTTACCGTACTGATATCGGCGCTCCCCTTTCAACCGACGGGTTCATCATCTGAGGAGGCCGACCGGCTACGTCCTGATCGATGCGGCGGACATCTTCCTGCGCCTGAGCGGCGAAGGGGTCTATCCATTCCCCGAAGCGTTCCGAGACGCCATGGAGATCATCGGGGCTTTCGTCGCGGACCGCGCCATCAAGGAGCGGCGGAACCTCGTCCTCGAAGTCCCGCCAGTGGCGAACCTCCCAGTCCTTGTCGCCTAGCCCGATAAGCCCCATATGTCTCCCCCGGGCACTGTAGATCAAGCCGACTAAGCCGCTCCTTTTTTCCAGAGCGCGTCGACCACCGCCTTGGGGTTCTCTGCGGCCACTTGCAACAGCGCGCGTGCCGGGCCTTCCGGGCTGCGACGGCCCTGCTCCCAGTTCCGCAGCGTCGCGACGCTCACGCCGATCATCAGGGCGAACTCCCCCTGCGACTTCTTCAGCCCTGCGCGGATGGCCTTGATGTCCACCGGTTCGAAGACGAACCGGCGGCTGGGCGCCATCTCGCCGCGGTGGATCTTCCCCGCCTCCTTGATGCTCTCGACCAGTCCGTCGAACAGTTCCTTCTTCATCCGAACTCCTCCTTGACGAGGCGCCCGAGCACCTTGGCCTGCTCCGGCGTCAAGTCGTCCTGCTCGTTCTTCGGGTATGCGAACAGCATGTAGATGCGGTCGCCCGGACGGTGCCAGTAGTAGATGACCCGGGCGCCGCCGCGCTTGCCCCGCCCAGATGCAGCCCACCTCACCTTGCGGATTCCCCCGGAACCCGGGATCAACGCGCCGAGCTCCGGTTTCCCCACCAGCGCTGTCTGCAGCACCCGGTACTCCTCGTCGGAGATCAGGTCACGGATGCACTTGGTGAACAGCGATGTCTCCAGGAAAACCATAGGGCCATTATGCGCCATTGGCGCACCAGCAAGGCGAGTTGTTTTTTGAGGTCGGCTTGTCAGCCGGGGCTGGAGTGAAGTCCTATTTCGACCATTCCATCGGGGGTGCCTCCCCCGGACGCCACGGCGTAGGGAACGCAAGGGAAGGAGGGACGCGATGGAGGGACCTCGGGCCGCGCCGGGGAACTTGTGGAGACGGCCGTCTTTTTGGCCAGATGTGGCGCTTCTCAGGACTGCTTGGCGAGATCGCCCTCAAGAAGGTGGTCGAAGAAATCGGGGGGCACCTTTTCAACCCGACCATTGCGCCAGACCACGAGCGGCAGGCCCGCCAGCTTGTGAATCCGGATCGCTTCCCGAGCGCCGGCCTCTACCGCCTTGTCGATCTCGGTGCCATCAATCATCAGCTCTTTGATGTTCCGTGCCGCTTCCGCCGTCATCGCCCGTACCTCACTGGAACCGTTTCCAGGAATCCGGATCCGGCATCACGTCAACATGATCCGACTTGCCGGCAGCGATCAGCCGGGGAGGGAATCCCTCGCCATTATTATAGACCCGCCACGTTGTCGTGAGGGGCAAGTACAGCTCGTGGAAGTTCCGAATCCCTGAACGGTAGCGCCGCCGGACCGTCTCCTCCGGAACATTGTGCCCACCAAGAAGAACCCGGCGAGATGGCGAATACGATCCAGCATGACACGCCCCGCAGTCATCGCCGCCTTGTCAGGGTCGAATCCGGACAAGCCCCGCGCAATCAGGTCCGCATTGAGGAATTCGGTCACTCCCAGAGCGCCCCGCAAAACATAGGGGGCGATCGTCGTTTTGCCCGCTCCGTTGGGACCGGCTACAACAACTATGCGCGGAGAGGATTCATTCGACGGCGTGAGGCGGACTTCATTGACTAACTCCCTACTCCTCGATGTCAAGGTTCTTGAACATGTCGTCGATGTTGTCGTACCGCTTGAGGTCTTCGCCGCGGTCGGTCTTCTCGAACGCCTCCCGCGTCGCCTTGTTCGGCACGTTGATCGGGAAAGGGAACCCTTTCCGCAGCCGGACCTGGTTGAGGAAGAGGTTGATCGCCTCGGTGAAGTTGACGCCGAGTTCCTTGAAGATCGCCTCGGTCTCCGCCTTCAGCGGCGCGTCGGTCCGCACGTGGATGGTCGCCGTTCTGGCCATGATTCGCCTCCCTCGGTCCTGCGGCGCCCATTGTATCGCAACGGCAACACGCGCTGGCGAATGTCGATGCTCAGGCAGCGGGGCACCATGGCGGCCGGCAAAAGCGGACACGAACCCTTTCTGAATATCAGAATTTAATTAGGGTTCGTGTCCGGTTCCGCGCGCCGCTTCTCCTCCTCGCACTTCCGGCAGAGCGGGTATACTGGGATCGAGAAGTGGGTCGTGTTCGTCAGGCACGCAAGGAGGGCGCCCCATGGCAATGACGATGCAACAACTCGAAGTCGAACTCTTCGGCCTCGACATCCAGAGTCGGGCCAAGTTGGCCGAGAAGCTGATCCTGAGCATCGATGCCCCGAGTGAAGAGGAAAACCTTCAACTGTGGGTCGCCGAAGCGGAACGACGCCTTGCGGACATTCGCGCCGGCAAGGCACGGGAAATCCCCGCCAAGGAAGTGTTCCAGAGTATCCGCTCCGCGATTTCGTGATGTTCGTCACCTTCCACGAGGAAGCCGAAGCGGAACTTCTGGAAGCGGCCCGCTACTATGAGGACCGCGTGCAAGGTCTCGGGCTAGCGCTGATCGAAGACGTCGAAGAGGCCACCTCCGAACTCTCCGAGAACCCCTTGTCCTGCCCTACTGTCGGCGCCGAGTTGCGGCGGCGGGTCATCCGCAGATTTCCGTACAGCCTGCTATACGTCGCGGATACCGAACGAATCGTGGTCGTGGCCGTCGCGCACCAGAAACG
>JANXPS010000173.1 GCA_025357175.1 Deltaproteobacteria bacterium
CGCCAGGCGTATGAGGCGGCACAGGCCGGCAACGACGTGGGCCGGGCAAGACTGGACGAAGCCCGGCAGCGGCTTCTGCTCGTTCGGGAAGGGGCACGACAGGAGCAGGTCGAGCAGGCGCGGGCGGGTGTGGTCGAGGCCGGACAGGCGCTTTCACTCGTTCGGGAGGGCGCCCGGAAGGAGACGATCGCCCAGGCGAGGGCCCGCGTAAACCAGGCCGGCGAAGCGCTGGCACTCGCGCGGACGCACCTCTCCGACGCGATCGTGACCTCGCCCCTCACCGGCGTGGTGCTCTCGAAGAACATCGAGCCGGGGGACGTCGTCGCCGCCGGAACTCCTGTCGTCACGGTCGCGGCGCTAGACAACGTATGGATCAGGGCCTACGTCGAGGAGACCGAGCTTGGACGCATCCGGCTCGGCCAGCAGTTCACCGTCACGACCGACGCCAACCCGGGCCGCTCATGGCCGGGGCACTTATCGTTCATCGCCTCCGAGGCCGAATTCACGCCGAAAAGCGTCGAGACGCGCAAGGAGCGGGTCCGGCTCGTCTATCGCGTCAAGATCGAGGTTCCGAACCCGGACCGTACGCTCAAGCCCGGCATGCCGGCCGACGCCGTCCTGCGCATTTCGCCCGGCGAGGGGGGAGTCCGTGGAAACGATCCGGGCCGTTGACCTTTCCCGGCGGTTCGGCGAGACCGTCGCGGTAGACCGCCTCAACCTTTCGGTCGAGGAGGGCGAGTTGTTCGGGCTCGTCGGGTCCGACGGGGCAGGCAAGACGACGACCATGCGGCTGCTCTCGGGCGTACTCGACCCGACGGGCGGCGAGGCATTCGTCCTGGGGCGACCGGTCCGCTCCGAGGCGGCCGCGATCCACCGCGAGATCGGATACATGAGCCAGCGCTTCGGGCTCTACGCCGACCTGACCGTCCAGGAAAACATCGATTTCTACGCGGATCTTTACGGCGTCTCCGGGAAGGCGCGAACGGAGCGGGTCGCCGAACTGCTCGCCTTCTCCGGGCTCGCCCCGTTCCGGGACCGCCCCGCAGGAAACCTTTCCGGCGGGATGAAGCAGAAGCTCGGGCTGTCGTGCGCTCTCATCCACACGCCGCGCGTCCTCCTCCTCGACGAACCGACCAACGGCGTCGATCCCGTTTCCCGCCGCGACTTCTGGCGGATCCTCTACCGCCTCCTGCGCGAAAAGGTGACGATCTTCGTATCGACCGCATATCTCGACGAGGCCGAACGGTTCCGCCGCCTCGCATTCCTCCACGAAGGGCGGCTGCTTGCGATGGGGACGCCGGACGCTTTGAAGGCGGCTCTGCCGGGCGTGGTCGTCGAAGCGCTATCTGACGCTCCCAGGCAGGCGGCGGTCCGGCTGCGGGGGGCGTTGGGCGAATCCTCCCCGGTCGGGATCCTGGCCGATCGCGTCCGCGCGCTGGTCCGGGGTCCGGGCGACGCCGCGGACCGGGTGAACGCCGCGCTTTCGGGAGCGACGTTCCCGTGCGGAGAGGCGCGGGTCGTCGAGCCGACGCTGGAAGACGTTTTCGTCGGAATGCTGTCCGCGCGGGACGGAACAGCGCCGTGAACGGGGGCAGCGAAGCGCCCGCCGTCGTCGTGCGCGAACTGACCCGCGCCTTCGGCGAATTCGTCGCCGTCGACCGCGTGAGCTTCACCGTGGCCCGGGGCGAGATTTTCGGCTTCCTGGGGCCCAACGGCGCGGGTAAATCGACGACGATCCGGATGCTGTGCGGACTCCTTTCTCCCACGTCGGGAGAGGGAACGGTCGCGGGGTTCGACCTTCGGACCGGCGCGGAAACCATCAAGAAGCACATCGGCTACATGTCCCAGCGGTTTTCCCTCTACGACGACCTCACCGTCGAGGAGAACATCGATTTTTTCGCGGGCATCTACGGAGTGCCGGCAGACCGGAAAGGGGAACGGAAGGATCGGGTGCTCCGGATGGCCGGTCTACTCGAACGCCGCGCCAGTCGTACCGCTTACCTTCCCGCGGGCTGGAAGCAGCGCCTCGCGCTTGGCTGCGCCATCCTGCACGATCCCCCGGTCCTGTTCCTCGACGAACCGACTGCGGGCGTAGACCCGTTGCGGCGCCGCGCCTTCTGGGAACTGATCCATGAAATGGCGGAAACGGGCACGACCGTGTTCGTCACGACGCATTACATGGACGAGGCGTCGTCGTGCGACCGGCTCGGGCTGATCGATGGCGGAAAGATCGTCGCGCTCGGGACGCCGGAGGAACTCAGGAACCGCTTCATGAAGGGAGCGGTTCTGGAAGTGCGGACGTCGCGTCCGGAAGACGCCGCCGTCCTCCTCGAAACGTTTCCGGGCGTGCGCAGCGCAGCGCTGTTCGGCAATACGGTCCACGCCGTGGTCGACGACCCGGGCGCCGCCGCCTCGGTCGCATCGCTGCTTTCAACCGGCGGGTTGGCCGACGCCACCGTCGTCCCGATCACGCCCTCCCTCGAGGACGTCTTCGTCTCGCTCGTCGAGGGGGGCAGGCCGGATGGCGTGCCTGGGGGGGAGGGGACGGAATGAATCTGCGGCGGACGTGGGCGGTGGCCCGGAAGGAAACGCTCCACGTCGCCCGCGACCCGCGCAGCCTGGCGCTCGCGATCGCGCTGCCGGTCCTGATGATGCTTCTCTACGGGTACGCCTTGCGACTCGACGTCGACGATGTGCCACTCGCCGTGTGGGACCGGAGCGGAACACCGCAAAGCCGCGAACTGGTCGCCCGATTCTCGGGATCCCGCTATTTCCGCGTCGGCGGCATTCGCGGCGGATACCGGGAAATAGAGCAGTCGATCGCGCGCGGAGACGTGCTCGCGGCGCTCGTAATCCCGGACGATTTCACCGCGAAACTGGCCGGAGCGGGGGGGGCGCCGGTCCAGCTTCTCCTCGACGGTTCCGATTCCAACACCGCCACGGTCGTCCTGGGATACGCGGAAATCGTGACGCAAAGATATTCCGGCGACGTCCGCCTCCGGATGGCCGCTGCCGCCGGCGTGGCTCTCCCCCGGGAGCCGCTGGCATTCCGCCCCCGCGTCTGGTTCAACGAAGAGATGACGTCCAGGAACTTCATCATTCCGGGGCTCATCGCCGTCATCATGATGGTCATTTCCGCGATGCTCACGTCGCTGACCGTGGCGAAGGAGTGGGAACAGGGTACGATGGAGCCGCTGATCGCAACCCCTCTCCAGCCGTCCGAACTGGTCATCGGGAAGCTGGTCCCTTATTTCGCCCTCGGAATGCTCGACGTCCTGCTTTGCGTGGCTGCGGGCGAGTTGCTGTTCCAGGTTCCGCTGCGGGGAAGCGGGGCGCTGCTGTTCGGGATGGCGGCCGTCTTCCTCGTCGGAGCGCTCACGCTCGGGATGCTGTTCAGTATCGTCGCGAAGTCGCAGATGCTCGCCACCCAGATGGCGATGGTCATGACGTTCGTCCCCGGGTTCCTCCTGTCGGGATTCGTCTTCCCGATCTGGAGCATGCCGGTGCCCGTCCAGGCCGCGACCCGCCTCATCCCCGCCCGCTATTTCGTCTCGCTGCTCCGCGGAATCTACCTCAAGGGGGCCGGTCTGTCCGTCCTCGCCGGGGAGGCATCGCTGCTCGTCCTCTTCGGGGTCGTCGTCGTGGGGCTGTCGATCCGGAAATTCCGGAAGAAGCTGGAGTAGCGATGGTCGAGCGGCTGCGACGGATGCTCGTCAAGGAATTCCTCCAACTGCTGCGCGACCCGCGGATGCGGTTCGTCGTCTTCGTCGTGCCGGTCATCCAGACGCTGGTGTTCGGATATGCGGTCAACATGGACGTGCGGGATTATCCCGCGGTCGTCGTCGACCTCGACCGGAGCCCCCGATCGCGGGCGCTGCTGTCCGGCATGACCGCGTCGGGAGCCTTCCGCTTCGTCATGGATACCCGCGACATGGAGGCGGCGGCGGGGATGCTCGACCGGGGGGATGCCGGAGCGATCTTCCGCGTCGACCCTGGATTCGGAGGCGACGTCGAGGCGGGCCGCCCCGGAAAACTGCAGATGATCATCGACGGGTCCGACGCGAACAGCGCCCGGATCGCGATCGATTACGCGTCCCGGATCGTCGCCCGGCACGCCGCGGAACTCCGGTCCAGGTCGGGCGGCGCCCCCGCCCGGCGGCCCGGCGGCATCGTACTCGTCCCGCGCGCCGCGTTCAATCCGAACCTGGAAAGCCGCAAGGGGTTCGTCCCCGGCGTGATCGCGATGGTCGTGATGCTGCTCACGCTCATGCTGACCAGCATGGCCATCGTCCGGGAAAAGGAGATCGGCACGATCGAACAGATTCTCGTCTCCCCGATCTCGCCGACAGAATTCATCCTGGGCAAGACGATTCCCTTCGCGATCATCGGCTATATCGACGTGGTGATCGTGGCCCTCGTCGCCGTATTCTGGTTCGACGTGCCGATGCGGGGAAGCATCCCGATCCTGTTCCTGGGAACGACCTGCTTTTTCCTGTGCACGCTGGGGATCGGGCTGCTGATTTCCACCGTCAGCCGGACGCAGCAGCAAGCGATGCTGACGGTCTTCCTCGTCTATTTCCCCGCGATCCTCCTCTCGGGCTTCATGTTCCCGATCGCGAACATGCCTCCGTTCGCTCGCGTGCTGACGCTGGCCGATCCGCTCCGCTACTACCTGGTGATCGTCCGGTCCATATTCCTCAAAGGGGCCGGAATGGCAATTCTCTGGCCGCAGATCGCTGCGCTTTTCGGGATGGGAATCGCGACGCTCGCCTTTGCCGTCTCCCGTTTCCGGAAAACATCCGCATGAAATACGTTCCGATTTTGGCGAGATAGTGTGATCCTGAGAAATATGGAAGTCATCACCACGCACACGAATGCCGATTTCGACACCGTTGCCTCCATGCTGGCGGCGCGGAAGCTCTATCCGGAAGCGGTGATGGTGATGCCAAGCACCCAAGAGGAGAGCGTCAAGGGATTCCTGCTGCAATCGACCCTTTACGGGCTGGATATGCGCAAGGCGGGCGACATCGACCTTGCCTCGGTCACCCGCCTGATCCTCGTCGACATCCGCAACTCCGCCCGAATCGGACCGTTCCGGGAGTTGGTCGGGAAACCCGGGGTCGAGCTCCACCTCTACGACCATCATCCCGATTCCGACGCCGATATCCGGGGCGATCACGAGGTGGTCCGGCCGGTCGGATCGACCGCCACGATCATGGTCGGACTCCTTCGCGAAAAAGGGCTCGCCGTGACGCCGGATGAAGCCACCGTCATGATGCTTGGCATCTACGAGGATACCGGGTCGCTTCTTTTCCCTTCGACGACACCCGAGGACTGCCGGGCAGCCGCCTTCCTGCTCGAGAGCGGCGCGAGCCTGGCCACCGTTTCGGACGTGCTCGTCCAGGAGATGAATTCAGAACAGATATCGCTACTTTACGACCTGATGCAAGGGTCGCGACCTTACATGGTGAACGGGGTCGAGGTGGTCATCGCCGAGGCGCGGCGGGAGGAATATGCGGGCGAGATCGCACCGATCGTCCACCGTCTGCGCGACATGGAAGGAGCAAGCGTCCTGTTTGCGGTCTGCCAGATGGGCGACCGGGTCGTGGTGGTTGCGCGAAGCCGGCGACCCGAGGAGGTGGATGTCGGCGAGGTGATGCGTGAACTGGGAGGCGGGGGGCACCCTTACGCGGCCTCCGCGGCGCTCAAGGAGGCGACAACGACGGAAATCAGGGAGCGGATCCTGGCGATACTCACCGAACGGGTGATCCGTCGGAAAACGGCCTCGGATCTCATGGTCTTCCCCGTACACAGCGCGACAACTGACGAGACCGTATCGGTTGTCCGCGAACTGATGACACGCTATAACCTGAACGCCGTCCCGGTGCTGCAGGGCGACGAGGTCGTTGGCATCATTACACGTCAAGTCGTAGAAAAAGCGGCATATCATGGACTTGGCGATGAATATATAACTGAATACATGATGTCTGAGTTCGAATCCGTGAGGCCGTCCGAGAGCGTCGAGAAGATCCAGGAGATCCTCGTCGGCAGGAACCAGCGGCTGATTCCGGTGGTGCACGGCGCGGGGGGGTTGGCGGGGATCATTACCCGCACCGGACTCCTCCGGCACCTTCATGCTTCCAACAGGCATCCGGGGGCCGAAGTGGAAGAGGCGTCTACCACCGGCGGTCTCTACTCGCGTCCCAAACGGGTGGGGGGGCTTATGCGCGACCGGCTCCCTTCGGGCGTCCTGGCGCTCCTTCATTCCGCCGGACAGGTCGCAGCCGACCTGGGGATGAAAGCATACCTGGTCGGAGGGTTCGTTCGCGACCTGCTGATGCGGATCGACAACCTGGACATCGACATCGTGATCGAGGGGGACGGGATCGCTTTTGCCGAGGCTTTCTCGAAGGTTCACCCGTGCCGGGTTCGCTCCCACCTCAAGTTCGGGACCGCCGTCCTGTTGTTCCCCGACGGGTTCAAACTCGATGTCGCGACGGCCCGGGTCGAGTATTACCTCAAGCCGGGGGCGCTCCCGACCGTCTCGTTCAGCAGCATGAAGCAGGATCTTTATAGACGGGATTTCACTGTAAATACGCTGGCTGTCAGGCTGGATGGTGACCTGTTCGGTGAACTTGTGGATTTCTTCGGCGCCCAGCGGGACATCAAGGATCGGGTGATCCGGGTGCTTCATTCCCTCTCGTTCGTCGAAGACCCCACGCGCATCCTCCGCGCCTGCCGCTTCGAGCAGCGGTTCGGTTTCTCGCTGGCGCGCCACACCCGGAACCTGATCCGGAACGCTATCCGGCTCGACCTCGTTAGCATGTTGCCAAAACAAAGAATAAACAGTGAGTTAGAGCTTATATTTAAAGAATCAGATCCGGTGTCGATCGTTCGCCGAATGGGCGAGCTGGGGCTCGGAACATCGATCCACCCCTCCGTCACGCTCGATCGCGAACAGTTGGCGCTCCTGTTCGAGGTTTCCGAGGTGTTGGTCTGGTTTTCGCTGCTGTTTCTCGACGAGAAGGTGGACCGGTGGATGGTTTTCTACCTTGCGCTCCTCGATCCGCTTCCGCCGTCCGACGCTGCCTCCTTCTCCGACAGTCTCGGCCTGGGCCGGAAGTTGCGCGCCAGGGTCGTTACCGCCAAGCGGACAGGCGATGATCTGCTTCGGCGGCTGTTCTCTCTCCCGATCGTGTCCCGGAAGGTCATTCGCGACGTTTTCAACGACTTGCCCAACGAGGTAATCCTTTACCTGATGGCAAAGGCGAAACACCCCGATGTTAAAAGGTATATATCGTTGTACTTTACACAAATAAAGCCGGTTCGCCTGTTCACGACGGGAGACGATCTCCTGGCGATGGGCTATCTACCGGGACGGCATTTCAAGGTGATTCTCGACGGAGTGCTCGAAAAGCGACTTTCCGGCGAAGTCAAGACACGAAAGGGCGAAGCCGCCTGGATCCGGAAGAATTTCCCGTTGCCGTCATCGGGCGACGAATCGTCCTCTTTCTGATATACTCCCTTTTTGCCGCCATCATTTTTAGGAGCTCCAATTGCCGGACATCCAGATCATCGTCCAGAAAATATCGGTATATGCGTTGCCGACCATCCTGGCGATCACATTTCACGAGGCCGCCCACGGCTACGTCGCGTCGAAAAAAGGTGATCCGACCGCGCTCATGCTGGGACGCGTTACGCTGAACCCGATTGCCCACATAGATCCCGTCGGCACGATCCTGATCCCGCTGGTGCTCCTGGTGATGAACAGCGGCTTCATGTTCGGCTGGGCCAAGCCGGTCCCGGTCAATTTCCGTCTGCTCCACGACCAGAAACGGGATCCGATCTACGTCGCGGCCGCGGGTGTGATCACCAACCTGATGCTTGCGGCGGTTTCCGGCCTCCTGTTCCGGATCATCGCAGTCGCCGACCCCTGGGTGATCTCCCATGCATCGTTCAGCGCCGAGCCCGATACGCTGGCCCGGCAGATCCTGGTACCCATCACGATGATGCTGTTCATATCGGTCCGGATCAACGTGCTGCTCGCCATCTTCAACCTGGTGCCGATCCCGCCGCTCGACGGAGGCCGGATCGCCGTCGGCCTGCTGCCCGTCGGCCCCTCGCAGGCGCTCGCCTCGCTCGAACGGTACGGCATGCCGCTGCTCATCCTGCTGATGATGTCTGGTATAATCTGGCGCTTTATCGACATGCCCATCCGCCTGCTGACGGCCTTCTTCCTCGGCGGCTACTGATGAAAGGAAACGGAATCGTGCGCAAGCGTGTATTGAGCGGAATGCGGCCCAGCGGCCAGCTTCACCTGGGCCATCACCTCGGCGTTCTCGTCAACTGGGCAAGGCTTCAGGAAGAGCACGACTGCTTCTTCTTCGTGGCCGACTGGCATGCGCTTACCACCGAATACGAGCGGACCGGCATCATCCGCGAAAGCATCGACGACATGGTCCTCGACTGGATGGCCGCGGGTATCGACCCGAAGAAGGCCACCGTCTTCGTCCAGAGCCACGTGCCCGCGCACAGTGAGCTGCATCTCCTGCTGTCGATGATCACCCCGCTGTCATGGCTCGAACGCAACACGACCTACAAGGAACAGCTGCGGGAGTTGACCACGCGTGACCTGCACACCTACGGTTTCCTGGGCTATCCCGTCCTCATGTCGGCCGACATCCTGATGTACGACGCGACGCTGGTCCCGGTGGGGATCGACCAGGTGCCCCACCTCGAACTGACGCGCGAGATCGGCCGCCGCTTCAATTCGATCTACAAGGACACGTTCGCGATTCCCGACCAGTTCCTGACGAAGACGCCCAAGCTGATGGGGCTCGACAACCGGAAGATGAGCAAGTCCTATGGGAACGCGATCCTGCTTTCCGATACGGCCGAGGCGGTCTGGGACAAGGTCCGGCCGATGGTCACCGACCCGGCGCGCGTTCGGCGCACCGACCCGGGCAATCCCGACATCTGCAACGTGCACGAGTACCACAAGATATTCTCCGAAGAGAAAACGATCCGGTGGTCGGCTGAGGGCTGCCGGTCCGCCGGCATCGGCTGCATCGACTGCAAGAAGGCGATGTACGAAAACATGGAGAAGGTGCTGGCGCCCATCCGCGAGCGGCGCAAGTCGCTTGTCGAGAGCGGCGTGTCGGTTACGGAAATCCTGGCCGACGGCTCCGCGCGCGCCAACGCCGTTGCCTCGAAAAAGATCCAGGAGGTACGGGACGCTGTCGGAATCTGACCTCCCTGGCGCGGAGGAGTGGTCCTCCACCGTCGCGGGCATCCCGCTCAAGCTCGAGGTTTTCGAGGGACCGCTCGACCTGCTTCTGCACCTGGTCCGCAAGGACAAGCTCGACGTCAACGACATCCCCATCTCGTTGATCACCGAGCAATACCTCGCCTACCTCGACCTGATGAAGTCGCTCAACCTCGACATCGCGAGCGAGTTCCTCGTGATGGCGGCCACGCTCATCTACATCAAATCGCGATCGCTTCTGCCGCGCCAGGAGGGCGAGCTCGAGCCCGAGGACGATCCCGAGATCCTTCAGGCCGAACTGTCGAGGCGATTGTCCGAATACGAAAAATTCAAGGAGGCGGCGGCGCGCATGGGCGAGCGGCCGCTGCTGGGCCGCGACGTGTTCGCACGCGACTTCGTCGGCGAGGAACCGCCCGACGAAGAGCTGCTGGTCACGGAGCTGTCGCTGGCCGACCTGATCACTGCATTCAAGGACGTGCTGGGACGCATCCCGGTCACCGAGGTGCACAGGGTGTTCGTCGACCGTCTCTCGACTGCCGACGCCATCTCGTTCCTGCTCGACCGCCTGAAGGAAAACGGCTCCATCCGCTTCGAGGCGCTTCTCGAAGAGTTCGCCACGCGCAACGAGATCGTCGCGTTCTTCCTCGCCATCCTCGAGCTGGTAAGGGAGCGGACGGTCAAGGTGTTCCAGGCGAACCCGATGGGGTTCATCACGATCGTACCAGCAGTGACCGAGGGAGAAGATGACCGAGAATCCGACGAATCCGACAACGACTGACGATCCGGCCGCCGAGCCGTTTCCGCTCGACGAGGAAGGCGCCGCCGAGGCGCCGCTCGTCGTCGAGTCCGCCGATGCGGGAGAGGGCGAGCCCGAAGTGCCGGAATACGCCGGCGGCGACCCGCCGCGCGAAGAGGCCGAACCGGCGGAAGAGGGGATCGAGGGGAGCGGGACCGCCGAGCCGATCGACGTGCTCCGGTCGGCGTGCGTCGTCGAAAGCCTCATGCTGATCAGCGCCCAGCCGCTGTCGTTCGACCGGATCGGCAAGATCCTTGGAGGGCTCTCCCGCGCCGACGTCAAGCGGGTGATCGCGGCATTGAAGGAAAAATATCCGGCCGACAGCTCCGGCATCGTCGTCGAGGAAATCAACCGGGCCGTGCAGTTCCGCACCAATCCGGCCAACCAGGATTTCGTCCGCAAGATGTTCGAGGTCAAGCCGGTCCGCTTTTCCCGCGCCGCGCTCGAGACGTTGGCGATCATCGCCTACCGGCAGCCGATCACCCGCCAGGAGATGGAAGAGGTCCGCGGGGTCGATTGCGCCGGCGCCTTGAAAACGCTGATGGAACGCAGGCTGGTTCGCGTCATGGGCAAGAAGAACGTCGCGGGCAAGCCGTTCAT
Organism: Deltaproteobacteria bacterium; assembly: GCA_025357175.1. Lineage (GTDB taxonomy): Bacteria > Desulfobacterota > Deferrimicrobia > Deferrimicrobiales > Deferrimicrobiaceae > JANXPS01. The sequence continues at coordinate 10,662 of JANXPS010000173.1, forward strand.
CTTCGGCACGACGCGCGAATTCATGGAAGTGTTCGGCCTGGGCACGATGTCCGACCTGCCGTCGCTTCGGGACATCGAGGATTACCTGTCCAGCAAGACCGAAGAGCCGCAACTGCCCGAGCTTCCGTTCCCGATGGACGAAAGGCAGGAAGCGGCCGAGATGGCCGAGGCGCTCGACCAATCCCGCCGGAACTCCGAGGCGATGGCCGAAGTGCGCGAGGCCGTGGGAATCATGCCCGAAGAGGTGCTCGAAGAGGCGGCGCTGAGCCGGCTGGGCGACCTTGACGACGGTTTCGACGAAGATCCGGCCGCAGCCGATCTGGCGGAGGAAATCGTCGACGAATTGCGCGAGATAGAGGAAGAGGGAAAAAGGAATGGCGACTGAAGAACGACTGAACAAATATATCGTCTTGGCGGCGGGTGTTTCGCGCCGGTCGGCCGACGAGATGATTCGCGGCGGGCGCGTGACCGTCAACGGGGCGCTCTCGACCGATCCGGGGCTGTTGTGGATCCCGGGACGCGACGAGGTTCGTCTCGACGGGCGGACGCTGGTTCCGGTCAGCGACGAGAAAATCTACGTCATGCTCCACAAGCCGGACAACGTCATGACCACGATGAAGGACAAGGAAGGCCGGTCGACCGTCGCCACGATGGTCGGCGCGTTGTCGACACGCATCTTCCCCGTCGGCCGGCTCGACTACCACACGACCGGCCTGCTGCTGCTGACCAACGACGGCGACCTCGCCTACAAGCTGACGCACCCGCGCTTCGGCGTCGAGAAGAGCTACATCGCCAAGGTGATGGGCGTCCCGAACCGTGCGTGCCTCAACGTCCTGCGGAAGGGGCTCGAGGTCGACGGCGAGATGACCAACCCGGCGCTCATCACGTTCATCGAGCACCGCGAAGGCAAGGCGTGGGTGTCCATCAAGATCGCCGAAGGGCGCTACCACCAGATTCGCAAGATGTTCGACGCGATCGGCCACCGGGTGATGAAGTTGCGCCGTGTCGCGGTCGGCACGCTCGAGCTGGGCGGACTCGATACGGGCGAATGGCGATATCTGACCGGCAAGGAAGTCCGCGAGCTGGTCGCCTACGTCGATGCGCGGGCGAAGGAAGCGAAGCTCGCCGGGCCGCCGGTCAAGCGGGCCGCCCACCCCAAGCGGGTCGAGACCATGGGCGAAAAGGCGAGGCTGGCTCAGAAATCCGCCGGGGCCTCGAAAAAGCCCAAGAAGGCCGACAAGGCAGAGGAAGAGGTGGTCGTCAAAAAAACGGCCAAGCCAAACCCTCGCAAGGCCGCCGGGCCCGTCAAGGGAATCAAGGCGGGCAGGTTCGGCAAACCGAAACCGTCCTCTCGCAAGCCCACCCGTGAGTCGAAAGGCACCACATCCTCAAAGGCGGGTGGGAGCGTGAAGTCGTCCAGGCCATCGGCCAAGCCGGCCGGAGCCCCGCGCTCACGTCCGAAGTCCCAGGGCGGTTCGGGACGCGGCAAGCGGTCTTCCTGACCCCGGTTATCCCTCCGTGTGACAGTCGGCGCAGAAGGCCGCCAGATCGGGTTGCCCATCGACCCAGTGCGCCTTTCGCACGCGCTTGTAGCCGTTCTCCGCCTGTACCATGGGCTGATGACAAGTCGTGCAGACGATCTTCCCGTCGCGGAGCGGCAATGTCGTGGGGTGGGGGCCGCTGCCGGTACGGAAGTCCCGTATTTCAAGGTTGGAAGGGTGGGTGGTTTGGTTGACGCCCAGCGCGCAGGCATGTTCCGCGTGGCACGTCCTGCACGTCTCGTCCACCGACTCCCGCACGAGATGGAATATTTCGACCGCGGCCTCCTCGGGCGTCGGGACTCCGATGTGGCAACTCAGGCAGCCATCATCCGAACCGTGCGGGTTCACGGGAGCGGCCAATGATGTGAAGGGGATTGCGAGGGCTGCCGGAAGCAACAATACGGCCAGTGGACGAAAGCGCATGGCAATTTCCTTTCCGCCGGCATGAAATTGCGTGTCGGCCGCAGAAAGGCTCGTTGAGACCACTTCAGCCAGTTGTTACCTGTAAAGTCATACGTTCACTCCCCACCGGTGTTGCATAAATTCCGTCCCAGCGATTCCTGCGGTTGTTTTGCCCTGTCAGACCGAATCTTGAGCGAATCTTGTGTTGTGAGCGAATCTTGTTGACATCCATGGTGTCAAAAAGATAGTATCTTAGGTTCACGGCGCGGGGTGGAGCAGCCAGGTAGCTCGTCGGGCTCATAACCCGAAGGTCACAGGTTCAAATCCTGTCCCCACTACCAAAAAAGCACAAGGGAATCGCAGA
>JANXPS010000184.1 GCA_025357175.1 Deltaproteobacteria bacterium
TCCTCTTCCGTTTTGAGTTTCTTCACAGTCCTCAATATCGGAAGAATGGACGGGATGCTTTACCCCCACAATCAAGATCTCAAATTCGTCAACCCCGCGGGATTACCCCACCGGTCGGCCTCGGCTACCCACAAATTCTGCGGACGAGCCCCCGACAATTTCTTCCCCCAAAGGTAGGAAACCGCTCGGCCGAAGGCGGCCGGCAGGCCGAAGTCGGACAGGTTGATGAACGTCGCCACCGTGAAGAACAGGTACCAGACCCCGAGTTCGTGCGGGGGGAGACAGCGGAACAGCACCGGCGTCTGGATCAGGCCGGCGAGCGTGACTATCGTGATCCGGATCCAGGTCGCGGCGACGCCGCCGGCGGCGCGTTTAGCCATGCTTCGAGAGGATGCGCCGGACGGTGCCCGCGAGCATGTCGAACAGGAATCCGGCCCTGGCGATGAGGACGCGGAAGGCGCCGGGAGGGAGGCATCCTTTTCGACGGCGACCGCCGGTGACCCTTCGCCGGTTTGCTGCCATTCCCGCGCGAGGACGACGTTCTTCATCGCGGCGTACTCGGTGGGCACGTCGAGACAGCGCTCCTTTTCCCACAGGAACAGCGCGGTGCCGAGCCAGTAGATCTGCCAGGCGCAGTATTGTCCGAACAGCGACTCTCCCCCTTTTTCGCGCAGGTCGGCGAACCGCTCGATCTGCGCCATGCATTCGTCCCGCCGCCGCCGCAGCGCATCAGGCGCGGTGGCGTCGACCTCGGCGGGGAAATATTGCGCCATGTCCCGGATGTATGCCGCGGCGGTCGGGTGGGTGAAATGGTGGATGCAGCAGTCTTCGGCGTATTCGACCCGGGCGACGTTGAGCGGGTGGCGCGGGAGGAAGTTGTTGTGGATTACGTTCTGCACGATTGCCTTCTTCCGGTTGAACAGGAAGGCGGTGTAGTAGACCGACCAGGGCGAAAGGGGCGAGTGGACGCCGAGGGAATACACCTTTCTCGGCACCCAGACGACGTCGAGCGTCCCGCCCGTGTCGTCGATGATCTTCCGGAAACGCTCGACCAGTTTACGGGTCGGGATTTCGGAGGCGGTCCCGACGTAGATCCAGTCGTTCGCGGCCTCTTTTACGAGCGACACGAAGTCGTCGTGGCCCTTCGGGGCGAACGGCAGTTCGAGCACCCGGACCTTTTCACCGTACTCGCGGCAGATGTCGCGGGTGGCGTCGGTCGACCCCTTGTCGGCGACGAGCACCTCGTCGGCCCAGAGCACCGCGTGCGAGAGCACGGGCCGGATGCGGCTTTCCTCGTTGTGGACGGGGATGAGAAACGTGACGGGAATCCGGAACTTCATTCGACCTCGATTGTTGGAAACGGTAGTGCTCCCCGACGGGCGGCGCATCGGATGCTATCGGAAGATAATAGGTTGCAGCCCTTTGTGCGACCGGAAATCGCCATCCGTCAGGGCCACGGATGATCTTGCGCGCACGCACGTAAGCCCGGGTCTCGGCGCATCACAGGGCAAGGTCTCCGGCCGGATCGAAGAGGATAATCCCCTCCTCGGCGATGTCGAGAAAAAGCGGGTTGTGATTCAGGAAATTGTGATGCGCTTCATCGGGTGTCAGCAGCAGGATGTCGACCGCGAAGTCGGGCATCGATTTCCTGATGGCAAGGATTTCCGTTGAGCGGCGATGCCGTTTCGGCGGGATGCCGGTTGCGGTAACCAGTAGATCGACGTCGGAATCCGTCGATGAAGTCCCGGTTGCCCGGGACCCGAAAAGGACGGCCCCGCGGATTTCGAATGGTTGCCGCTCCAGCGATAGCAACCCGGCGCGGAGGTGTTGGACAAGCGGATCGGTCGAGGGTGCGGGGGGAGTCGACATCGGATGATTATACAGGTTAAGAGCCTGGCGCAAGGCCGTGACTCCGCAGCCTTGAGGCGAGTGCGGCCACGATGGCGGAGCGTTGCTTTTCGAGGAGGCCTTCGCCCGAAGGAAGCCCCGCGGATTTCGCGACCGCTTCGGCCAATCGTCGGGTGCCGACGTAGAGCGTGGAGCGGCCCGCGCCTTTCGTCGAAAGCATTCCGGCTGAGACGAGTCTTCCCAGGTCGTTCGCCGCGGTGGCGGCGGTCACGTCGGAGAGCCCCCGGTAATACCGGTTCGTCACGTCGCGTCCGAAAAATGCGTCATGAAGGGCGTCGGCCATCCGCGGGTTGCCTCCAAGATCCTCGACGGCGAGATCTTCGAGGATGGTCCATATTTCCCGTTCGGTCGCCTGCCGAAGGGAAAGGGATTCGACCTGGACCCGCTGGGCGCGAACATGGGCGGAGATGAAAGGGGTGATGTCTGCGTCCTGATCCCATGTGTCCCCCAGACATGCGAACGCCTTGTAGTAGTCGGAGAGGTGCGTCCCCCACCATTCCTCGAGACTCGTGAATTCGGGGAGGCGGAAGCCGCCGCGAAACATGACGAGGGAGGTGAGGATTCTCGCGGTCCGGCCGTTTCCGTCGGCGAAAGGGTGGATCCCGGCGATTCTCGCGTGGGCAACGGCGGCGACGACCGGAACCGGAACGGCAGGGGCGCCTTGCAGCCACGAGACGAGCTCGCCCACAAGGGGCATGATCCGGTCGGCCGGCGGCGGCGAATAGACGATTCGCCCTTCGGCCCCCGTGGCGAGATGAACCGGCTTCGTGCGGTACCGTCCGGCGCCGCTTGCGTAATCGCCTGCCATCACCCGGTCGTGGATGCCCCGGATCAATTCGGTTTCCCACGCGAAACCGGGATCGTCCGCCCGTCTCAAAACAAGCCCCATTGCATCCCGGTATCCCCGGACCAGCGCGGCGTCCCCCTCTTTCACGCCGGAGGGGAGATCCCCCGCGAGAATACGGCGCACATCTTCGACCGTGACGGGGATGCCTTCCATCGAAGTCGACGCCGCGAAGGCGCCCGCTTCGAGGTCCCGCCGCATCCGGCCGATCCATCGGCGTGGCAGCACCCCCCGGTTATCGAGGCGAGCGCGCAGTTTGTCGAGGCGGCCGAGGTCGGCCAGGATCGTCTTTGTGAGGGTGAATCGATACATGTCCGTCCTGCCGAATGCCGTATAATCGTCTAAACGATTATGCGAATATAGTGCGGATCCGTCAAGAGTGCTTCTTGCATCTTGCTTCTTGCGTCTGCTTCATGCGTCCAGCCACCACCAGGGCACGGCGATCACCTTCGAAAGCAGCCACTGGACCCGGATGGACGATCCGGTAAGCGGGGGCAAGCCGTTTCCCGGATCCCTTCCTCGAGGGAGGTCTTCGGTTTCCAACCGGGCAGGGCGATCCCGAGGGACCATGGGGACATGACCTCCCGGGGGCGGTAGGGGCGGCCGCCCCACTCGATCGGAAGCTGCGTGCCGGTGACCCGGGCGTAGAGGTCGACCAGATCCTTCAGCCGGATCGGGTTTCCCGAAGAGACGGCGTACCGCTCGTGCCCCTCGACGTTCCCCTCCTCAAGGCGCTGCGCCGCGGCCAGGAACGCATCGATCACGTCGTCGATGTAGACGGCGTCGATCTTCTGCTCGCCGGGCGACATCGCGAGCGGCTCCCGGGATCCGGAAACCCGCTTCAGCAGCGCGAACAGCTTGGGCCGGGGGTGTCTCCGGGGCCGTAGGTGTCGGAGAGCTTCAGGGTGACCGCCTTGACGCCTGCGGTTTCGACGTAATAGGCGAGGAGCGCCTCGAATGCTTCCTTCGTGGCCGCATAGAGGCAGACCGGGTTGTAGCCGGCGTTCTCGAAGTGCTGCCAGAAGGTGCCGGTGTTGACGAGGCGGGTGGCGCCGTTCCGGCTCATTGCCTCGACGAGCTGGGCGCCGAACAGGACGTTGTCGCGGAGCAGCGGCGTCACGTCCCTCACCTCGTGCTGCGCGAGGAACAGCGACGACAGGTGGAACACGGTGCCGGGCCGGATGGCGCCGACCATCGCGACAAGCGATTCAGTCGTGCCGTTGTGGGTGTGGGTGGCGACGTCGATCCCGTCGATGCGGGCGGGATCGGATTGCGGGCGCAGCAGAAGGTGGACGCGCCAGCCTTCCGCGATCAGCCTTCGGACGAGCGCGGAGCCGATGAATCCGCTCCCTCCCGTGATCAGCGCGATCCGTTGCGGCGGCACGGGACTACCCGACGAACAGGAACGGGCTGTCGAAGTCGGCGAGCGCGGGAAACTTCTCGTCGCGCTCCGAGGTGACCGGTGACGAAGAAACCGTGGGCGATGCCGGGCGGCAGGTAGAGCAGCTTCATCGTGTCGGACGACAGGGTGAAGGTCTCGTGGCGCCCGAACGTCGGGGAGCCGACGCGCAGGTCGACGATCGCGTCGAGCACTTCCCCCCGGACGCAGCAGACGGTCTTCGCGTAGGCGGCCGGCGGCACCTGGAAATGGAGGCCGCGCAGCACGCCCCGTTCCGAGTGGGTGAAATATTCCTCGGCGTGGCGGAACGCGATGCCGTTCTCGGCGAACAGCTCCTCGTGGAAGGTCTTGGCGAACGTCCCCCGGGGGTCGCGCTGCAGCGCGGGAACGATCTCGAGGCAGCCGGGAATCGAGCAGGGGAGAAACTTCATCGACGCCCTGCCGGCGCAGGAACGCCGAGATCGTCGACGAAGCAGATCGGCTCGACGCGGGTGATGATGAGGTCTTTTCCAAGGGTGGTCATCGTATGATTATAGCGGTTTATGCATGCGGCCATTCGAGAAAACGGGGTATCGGGGAGATCACTTGCTGGGAACCTCATCCGCTCGTCACAAGGGAGACGGCGGTTGCGCGGATCCGCTCCCGCATCGCATCGGACGCGGTGGCCCATTCGACCAGGTCCACCTTGAACGGCAGGGTGGATTCGTCGAACGCATGTTCGAGCCGGGCGGAAAGTTCGATCGGCAACCGCTCGTCGCCCAGGACGACGAGGTCGAGGTCGGAATGGGGCTTCGCGGTGCCGTCGGTGCGGGAGCCGAACGCCGAGATTTCGCGGAAGGGGACGAGGCGGCGCAGGATGCCGAGGATCTCCGTCCTCTGCTCCGGCGTGACGTCGATCAAGAGGATGCGTCTGCGCGCAACCGCTCGAGGAGGAATCGCGCTTCCTCGAGGAAGTCGGGCGCGATGCGGAACACCTCGCCCGCCTTGTCCGCGTCGTAAGTATGGCTGGTCGTTCCGCGCGCCTTCCGGAATACGATCCAGCGGTCCCACCCGCCACGGAGCAGGCCGCGTTCGGAACCGGTCCGGATGAGCGTCTGGAACGACATCTCGTCCACTTCCGCGGGATTGGCGGAGGTCGATTCCAGGAACCGCTTGAGCATCTTCCAGGCGAGCTCGTACGTGTACTCGAACCGCTGGATCACCCCGTCACGGATCAGCTCGTTGGCAGGCTCGGCGTCGGCTTCGCGGATGCCGTCGCCCAATCGGCCGATCGCCTTTTCCAGCGACGAGAGGTCGAGCGGTTTCACCGGGCGCGTCCGTCCAGGAACGCCGAGAAGGCGCGCAGCATCTCCCGGCGCCGCGCCGCGTCGATGCCCGGGTAGACCCCGACCCAGAACGTGTCGTTCATGATCCGGTCGGTGTTCTTGAGGTCGCCGATCACCCGGTAACCGGTTTTGGCTTTTCGCAACGGGTCGAAGCAGGGGTGCCGCAGCAGGTTGCCCGCGAAGAGCATCCGCGTCTGGATGCGGTTTTTCTCGAGGTGGGCGACGATCTGCTCGCGCGTGAAGCAGGCATCTTCGCGCACGGTCATCAGGAAACCGAACCAGCTCGGGTCGGCGTCTTTCGTGGCCTGCGGCAGGATGAGGCGGTCGGCGTACTTCGAGAGCCCCTCGTGAATCGCCTTGAAATTCTTCTTTCGGGCCTCGGTGAATTTCGAGAGTTTCTTGAGTTGCGCCAAGCCGACGGCGGCCTGCATGTCGGTGACCTTCAGGTTGTAGCCGAAGTGCGAGAAGACGTACTTGTGGTCGTAGCCGAACGGCAGTTCGCCGAACTGCTGCGTGTGACGCTTCTTGCACGAGTTGTCGACGCCGGGCGGGCACCAGCAGTCGCGCCCCCAGTCGCGGAAGCTCTCGATCAGCCGCTTGAGCTTGGGGTCGTTCGTGAAGAGCGCCCCCCCCTCGCCCATGGTCATGTGGTGGGGCGGGTAGAAGCTCTGCGTGGCGATGTGGCCGAAGGTGCCGGTGAATTTCCCCTTGTAGGTCGAGCCGAGCGCGTCGCAGTTGTCCTCGATCAGCCACAGGTCGTGCTTGTCGCAGAATTTCTTGACGGCCGCCACGTCGAACGGGTTGCCCAGCGTGTGCGCCAGCATGACGGCGCGCGTCTTGTTGCTGCGGGCGGCCTCGAGCATCGTGACGTCGACATTGTAGGTGGGCAGCGTGACGTCGATGAAGACGGGGACGAGGCCGTGCTGCAGGATCGGCGTGACGGTGGTGGGGAAGCCGGCCGCGACGGTGATGACCTCGTCGCCGGCCTTGAGGGCGTCGGGCCCGAGCTTGGGCGACGTGAGCGCGGCGACGGCGAGCAGGTTGGCCAACGAGCCCGAGTTGGTCAGCGAGCAGTGCTTCACCCCGAGGTAGGCCGCCATCTCGGTCTCGAACTTTCGGGCGTAGCGGCCCGCGGTCAGCCAGAACTCGAGCGCCGAGTCGACCAGGTTGCACAACTCGTTCTCGTCGTAGACGCGACCGCCGTAGGGGATGGCGGATTGCCCGGGGACGAACGGGCTCTTCTTCTGGAGCGTCCCGAACTCTCGGACGAGCGAGAGGATGGCCTGCTTCTTTTTTGCGTCACTGCTGCTCATCAAGACCCTCCGGCGGCGGTTCGGTATCGGGAGATTATACAGGGCGATCGGGATATAATCGACCGGGCAGTTAGTCGAGCAGGGCAGTTTTCCCTTGCTGCCCGCTGTCGATGCAACCCGCATCAAGAGGCGTCATCCACTGGCGTGCGGTATGAACGCCCAAGGTGCCGCAATTATACCTTGCATTTAAGGACATGTAATCCATAATTGCGAGGATGATTGAGCGTCGACTCGCCAAACGGCTTCAGGAACTTCTACGCCAGTTTCCGGCTGTCGCCCTGCTGGGGCCAAGACAGGTGGGCAAGACGACACTGGCCCGGACGATCGCCGGCGTGGCGGAAAAAGTCTACCTTGATCTCGAAAATCCCCACGATCTGGAAAAACTCACGGATGCCCGGGGCTATCTGGAAGGGCAGGCGGGCAAACTCGTCGTACTTGATGAGGTTCAGCGCGTCCCGGACCTTTTTCAGGCGTTGCGCGGACTGATCGACGAAGGGATCCGTGCGGGGCGGACTTCAGGGCGGTTCCTGTTGCTGGGATCCGCTTCTATCGACCTGTTGCGACAGTCAGGCGAGAGCCTGGCCGGCCGGATCGCGTATGCGGAACTGGCTCCCCTCGATGTGCTGGAAATCGAGCCCGACCAGATGTCACCCCTTTGGGTCCGGGGCGGGTTCCCGCGCAGTTTCCTCGCCGGCAATGATCGCCAAAGCGCCGTCTGGCGGGAAAATTTCATCCGGACTTACCTTGAACGGGATATCCCGCAGTTGGGGCCGCGCGTCCCGGCGGAGACGCTGCGCCGCTTCTGGACCATGCTGGCCCATTCCCAAGGCGCGTTGCTGAACGCAGCCCAGCTCGCCCGGAGTCTTTCCGTCGACGGCAAGACGGTCGCGAGGTACCTGGACCTCATGGTGGACCTGCTGCTGGTTCGCCGTCTTCCGCCGTATCATTCAAACGTCGGCAAGCGGCTCGTCAAATCGCCGAAGACCTATGTCCGGGATAGCGGACTCGTTCATGCGCTTCTGCGTCTGGATGACGGGGATGCCGTTCTGGGCCATCCGGTCGCCGGGGCCAGCTGGGAAGGGTTCGTCATCGAAAATCTGCTTCGTGCCGCGCCAGAACGGACGCAGGCAAGTTTCTACCGGACCTCCGCGGGCGCCGAGATCGACCTCCTGCTCGAGTTGCCCAATAACCGGACCTGGGCTATCAAAATCAAGCGGGGCGGGGCCCCGAAAGTCGGGAAAGGGTTCCACCTTGCCGTGGGGGATATTCGGCCCGACAAGGCGTTCGTCGTGTATTCGGGGGATGAGCGCTACCCGAAAGGGAAGGGGATCGAGGCGATCGGCGTTCGCGCGATGGCAGAGGAACTTGCTGCCATCACATAGGGTAAACCCGACCGATCGATATATAATCGACCGGTTGAATCACTTCGGTTTCGGCCGCGACGGAGGAGATGTGAACAAGGACGCGAAAATACTGGTCACCGGCGTCACCGGCATGGTCGGCTCCGCCCTGGTGAAACTGCTTCGGAACCGGTCGTTCGTCAACGTGCTGGCGCCCTCCCGGGCGGAAATGGACATGCTCTCGGCCGAATCGGTCGATCGCTGGTTCGCGGCGAACCGCCCCGACTATGTGTTCATGATCGGCGCCAAGGTCGGCGGCATCGCGGCCAACAGCGCCGACCCCGTGGGTTTCATGACCGAGAACGTCAAGACGCAGACGAACCTGTTCGATGCGTGCCGGAAATTCGAGACCCGGAAGAACCTGTTCCTCGGCAGCTCCTGCATCTATCCGCGCGAGTGTCCGCAGCCGATCCGCGAGTCGTACCTGTTGACGGGCCCGCTCGAACCGACCAACGAGGGCTACGCGCTCGCCAAGATCATGGGGCTCAAGCTGGCCGAGTATTCCTGGCGGCAGTTCGGCATGAAGACGATCTGCCCGATGCCGTGCAACATCTACGGCACCGGCGACCACTTCGATTTCCACCGCTCCCACGTCCTCTCGGCGCTCGTTCGCCGCTTCGTCGATGCGAAGGACGCCGCTGCGCCTTTTCTCGAACTGTGGGG
>JANXPS010000207.1 GCA_025357175.1 Deltaproteobacteria bacterium
TGCTGCTGCTCGACAAGACGGGCACGATCACGATGGGCGACCGGCAGGCGGCCGAATTCATCCCGGCCTCCGGCGTGACAGTCGAGAAACTGGCCGACGCCGCCCAGCTCGCCTCGCTGGCCGACGAGACGCCCGAGGGCCGCAGCATCGTGGTGCTGGCCAAGCAGTTCGGGTTGCGCGGGCGGTCGCTTGCCGATATGCCCCATGCGCAGTTCATCCCCTTTACGGCGCAGACCCGGATGAGCGGCGTCGACGTCGATGGAAGGAAGGTCCGGAAAGGGGCGGCCGAGTCGGTCAAGAAGTTTGTCGGCGGCACCTTCCCTGCCGAAGTGGACGACGCCGTGACCCGCGTTTCCTTCAACGGCGGCACGCCGCTGGTCGTGGCCGAAAACGGGCATGTGCTGGGCGTCGTCTACCTGAAGGACATCGTCAAGGGGGGGTTGAAGGACCGGTTCGACCGGTTCCGTGCGATGGGGATCAAGACCGTCATGATCACCGGCGACAACCCCCTGACCGCCGCGGCGATCGCCCGAGAGGCGGGAGTGGACGACTTCATGGCCGAGGCGACGCCGGAGGACAAGCTGGCGCGCATCAAGAAGGAGCAGGCGGAGGGGTACCTGGTCGCCATGACGGGCGACGGCACCAACGATGCCCCGGCGCTCGCGCAGGCGGATGTCGGCGTCGCGATGAACACCGGGACACAGGCCGCCAAGGAGGCCGGCAACATGGTCGACCTCGATTCCAACCCGACCAAGCTCATCGAGATCGTCGAGATCGGGAAGCAGATGCTGATCACCCGGGGGGCGCTCACGACCTTTTCGATCGCCAACGACGTGGCGAAATACTTCGCCATCATCCCGGCCATGCTGATCGGCGTCTTTCCGATGGTCGCGCCGCTGAATATCATGGGGCTGCACTCGCCGCAGAGCGCCATTCTGAGCGCCGTCATCTTCAACGCGCTCATCATCATCGCGCTGATTCCGCTCGCGCTGCGGGGCGTCAGGTTCCGCGCGGTCAGCGCCGCCGCGATGCTGCGCCGGAACCTGTTGATCTACGGGCTGGGGGGCGTGCTGCTGCCTTTTCCGGGGATCAAGGCCATCGACGTGGCTCTGACCGCGCTGCACCTGGTATAGACAGAGAGGAAAACCGCCATGAATGAATTGCTTTCCGAGTTTCGCGCATCGATCGTTTCCACCGTCCTGATCGCGATCGTGTTCTGTGGTGCTTACCCGCTCGCAGTCTACGGAATCGGGAGAGCGTTTCCGGCGAAAGCCGACGGATCGCTGGTCATTCTCGGCGACAACGTGGTAGGGTCGGCGCTGATCGGCCAGCCGTTTTCCGGCGCCGGCTACTTCCACCCGCGCCCTTCGGCCGCGGGGCGGGGATACGACGCGGCAAACTCCTCCGGGAGCTATTACGGGCCGCTTTCGAAGAAACTGATCGACGATGTCACCGCGCGGGTCGCCGACTACCGGAGGGAAAACGGGCTCGATGACGGGACGCCGGTTCCGGCCGACGCGGTGACTTCCTCGGCGAGCGGGCTGGACCCGCACATCAGCCCCGAGAACGCGCATCGCCAGGCGATGCGCGTCGCGACGGCCCGCGGGTTGACGCCGGAGGCGGTGCAGGCGAAGATCGATACCAACACCGAAGGGCGGCAGCTCGGTCTCTTCGGGCAACCCCGAGTGAACGTGCTGCTCCTCAATCTTGCCCTGGACGGGAAGCGATAGGGAATCCCATGGCCGAAGACCGCGCCGGCACATTCCTGAGGATGATCCGCCGCTCCGGGCGGGGTCGTCTCAAGATCTACCTGGGGTACGGGGCAGGCGTCGGGAAAACCTACCAGATGCTTCTGGAAGGGCACCGCCTCAGGGACGAAGGGATCGACGTGGTCGTCGGTCTTGTCGAGACGCACGAGCGGAAGGAGACGGCGGCGCTGGTTGAAGGCCTCGAAGTCGTTCCCCGCCGCAAGCAGGAATACCGGAGCGTCGTCCTGGAAGAGATGGACCTCGACGCCGTGCTTGCCCGGAAACCGACCGTCGCGCTCATCGACGAATTGGCGCACACGAACGTCCCGGGAGGACTGAACCCCAAACGGTACCAGGACGTCCAGGACATCCTCGACGCCGGCATCCACGTCATTTCGACGCTCAACATCCAGCACCTGGAAAGTCTCTACGATACGGTCGAAAGCGCCCTGCACGTCAAGATTCGCGAAAGAATCCCCGACACGGTACTGGCCGAGGCCGACCAGATCGTCAATGTCGACCTGGCGACCGAGGACCTGCGTAAAAGGCTGGCTGAGGGGAAGATCTATCCTCCCGACCGGGTCGGCACCGCGCTCGGCAACTTCTTCACGGAATCCAATCTCGAAAATCTCCGCGAACTCACGCTGCGCGAACTGGCTTCCCACATCGACCTGAAGCGGCGGGAAACCGCCGAGCCCGAGAGCGGCGCGTCTCCGGATCAGGTGATGGTGGCGCTCAGTTCGCGCGGGCCAAACAGCGAGATGCTGCTCCGGTACGCCTCACGGCTCGCCGGGCGGTTGAACCGGAACTGGTACGCGATCTACGTCCAGACCCCGTCCGAGGCGCCGACCGTCATCGACTCCCACACGCAGCGCATCCTTTCCGGCACGCTGACGCTGGCGAAGCAGCTGGGCGCGATGGTGTTCACCTACAAGGGCGAGGATGTCGTGGAAACGCTTCTCCGGTTCGCAAGGGAGTATCGCGTAGGGACGCTCGTGGTCGGCAGCCCGACCATGCGACCCTGGTGGAAGCGGATCCTGGGCGAGAACAGCGCGGTCGAGCGGCTGATCCACGGTCCCTCCGGCCTGACCATCGTCGTTCTGGATACGCAGCCCCGCGCTTCGGATCCCTCGATCGACAAACCGCGGGCCGTTCCCGATGTCGTTCCCTCAGAACCGGCGGGCCGATCCCCCGATGCGCATGTCTTCGGTCCCCGGGTGGGCGACCTGGTCACCGCCCGACGCATCGTGATCTGGAACCAGCCCGTCCCGAAGGAGCTGGTCCTGCGGACGCTGGTCGACGCCGCGGCTGCGGGCGGGCTGGCGGGAGACCCCGCCCCGATCCTCCGGAATGTCCTGGAAAGGGAGGAGCAGGGATCGACCTTCTTCAATGAGGGAGTGGCTTTCCCGCACGCCAGGCTGGAATCGCTGACGGGCGCCGTAGTCGCCATCGGGCTGACGCATGCCGGCATCTCCGATGTTTCGGCCGGAAAACCGATCGAGATCGTGTTCCTGATCCTGACCCCCTTTTCCGACCCGGCGATCCAGGTGAAGCTTCTCGGTCTGCTCAGCCGCGCTGCCCGGAACCGTGACCTGATGCGCCGGATGCAGGCCGGGCGGAGCCCCGAGGAAGTGCTCTCGGCGATACTCGAGTGGGAGGCTGCGAACGCCGCCGGTTGATCGACGGAGAACCGGTGCCCTTCAACACGACGGGTGGAAACGGTTGAGTCGGCCATGTGGCTGACGTAGCATGGGGGTGTTTCCGGACAACCGCCGATGGAGGGACCGCATGAGACGCTTGCGACCGATTGTTGCCTGGCTCGGCCTGATGCTGCTGTTCCCGGCCGGTTCGTTCGCCGCGGAGCCGCCGGTCAGCGAGGCGACTTCCGAGTGCGTCGGCTGCCACGAGTCGGTGACGCCCGGCATCGTCGAGGACTGGAAGCGCAGCCGCCATTCCCATGTCACGCCGGGCGACGCCCTGAAAGTCGCCCACCTCGCCAGGCGCGTCTCCGCCGAGTCGGTTCCCGAACCGGTCGCCGCAAAGGTCGTCGGCTGCGCCGAGTGCCACACGGCCAATCCGGAGGCCCACGCCGACACCTTCGAGCACAACGGGCACAAGGTCCACATCGTGGTCACGCCGCGCGATTGCGCCGGCTGCCACCCCGCCGAGCGGACACAGTACGCCGAAAACATCATGTCCCGCGCCTACGGCAACCTCATGCACAACGCGCTTTACCAGGACCTCGCCGCATCCATCAACGGGATCCAGACATTCTCCGGCGGGCGGATGTCCTCCCACGCGCCGGGCGAGGGGGCTGATGCCGAGTCGTGCCTTTACTGCCACGGCACCGAGATCAAGGTCGCGGGCAGCCACGCCCGGAAAACCGCGATGGGCGAGATGACCTTTCCGACCCTCTCCGGCTGGCCCAATTGCGGCGTCGGCCGCGTAAATCCAGACAACACGCTCGGCTCCTGCACCGCCTGCCACACCCGCCACCAGTTCTCGATCGAGATGGCGCGCAAGCCCTACACCTGCGCCGAATGCCACAAGGGGCCCGATGTCCCCGCTTATCCCGTTTACGAGGTGAGCAAGCACGGCAACATCTACGCCGCCCTCGGCAAGGGGTGGGATTTCAACGCGGTCCCCTGGACGGTGGGAAAGGATTTCTCCGCCCCCACCTGCGCGGCGTGCCATGCCAGCCTCCTCGTTTCGCGGGAGGGGACGGTCGTCGCCGAGCGGAGCCACAGGATGAACGACCGGAACCCCTGGCGACTGTTCGGCCTGCCGTACGCCCACCCGCATCCGGTTTCCCCCGACACCTCCTTTATCCGGAACGGGGCGGGGCTTCCGCTTCCCACCGAGCTGACCGGGGAACCGGTGGCCCTCGTCCTGATCGATGCCGCGGAGCAGGCGACGCGACGGAATGCGATGCAGAAGATCTGCCGCGCGTGTCATTCGACGAGCTGGGTGACGGGCCAGTTCGCCCGATTCGAGGAAACGGTCAAGGGCACCAACGCGATGACGCTCGCCGCCACGCAGACGCTGATGAGCGCGTGGGACAAGGGGTTGGCCAAGGGGCCGGCGCAGAACGACAGTCCATTCAACGAGCCGATCGAGAAGATGTGGGTCGAGCAGTGGCTTTTCTACGCCAACTCGACGCGCTTCGCCTCGGCGATGGCGGGTGCCGACTACGGAACATTCGCGAACGGGCGGTGGTACCTTTCCAAGAATCTTCGCGAGATGATCGGCCTGCTCGATTCGGGGTTGCACGGCGCCGACAACACGGCGCTGCCGGCGAAATGAAGACGCGGCCGCCGCTTACCAGACTGCTCCTCGCGCTGCTGATCCTCTTTTCGGCGGTCCTGTCGCCTGCAGTTTCGCATGGCCACACGGAACGCGACGCCGCCCTGCCCGAGGTTGGCGTCGATGAGAAGCCCGGCGCCCGGGTGCCGCTGGGCCTTGCCTTTACCGATACGACCGGCCGGCCGGTCCGGCTGTCCGACTATTTCACCGGGGACGCCCCCGTACTGCTCACGCTCAATTACTACGCCTGCCCGATGTTGTGTCCCCTGACGTTCCGCAATCTCACCGACACGATCAAGCGGGTGGGCGGGCTTTCCCTCGAACGGGACTACCGGGTCGTCACCGTCAGCATCGACCCCGAGGAAATCCCCGACCTCGCGCAGGCCAAGGCGCGCGAAAGCTGGGCGATGCTTCCCGCCGTCGCCGGCCTGCCGGGGCGATGGCCCTTCCTGATGGGCCGGGATAACGAGATCGTCGCGCTGGCCCGGTCGGTCGGGATGCGCTATACGCGTCTCGGGAAAAACAACTTCGCGCACCCGACGGTGGCCGTCGTCCTGACGCCGGACGGCCGGGTGTCCCGCTATTTCTACGACCTCGAGATTCGGCCGCAGGAGCTGAGGCTGGCGCTGATCGAGGCGGCCGGCGGCCGGATCGGCAACCCGGTCATCAACCGGGTGCTGCTCTACTGCTTCCACTACGACCCGGTCGGCCGGAGATACGCCCTGATCGCCGTCAACCTCATGAAGGTGGCCGGGGCGATCGTCCTCCTGCTCCTGTCGATCCTGCTCCTGTCGCTGTGGCGGCGCGACCGCGCGAAAGGCGGGACGCCGTGATTCCATATCCCACCGACCACGGGGCGGTGTCGAAGGTTTCCACCCAGGTCGATTCCGTATTCCTGTTCATCGCCGCGATCACGCTCTTCTTTTTCCTCCTGACGCAGGGGACGCTGATCTGGTTCGCGTTCCGGTACAGACGCCGGAAGCCGGGGCACGATGAACCGACCCCCTACATAACCGGCAACCGGATGCTCGAGACGCTGTGGGTCGTGATCCCGTCGATCCTGGTGATCGGGATCTTCGTATATGGATGGATCGTCTTCGACAACATCCGCACGCCGCCGCCGGGAGCGGCCGAGATCAACGTCACGGCGCGCCAGTGGCTCTACGAGTTCCGCTATCCCGACGGGGCCAGCTCGGTGAACGAGGTCCGCGTCCCGCTTGGAGCGCCGGTCCGCTTCGTCATGACCTCGTCCGACGTGATCCACGGTTTCTACCTGCCGGCGTTCCGCATCAAGCAGGACATCGTTCCGGGCCGCTACACCGACCTCTGGCTCCAGCCCGAAAAGACCGGAAGCTTCGACATTTTCTGCACCCAGTACTGCGGCACCGGCCACTCGACGATGCGCGCGAAGATGATCGTGATGGACGAACCCTCCTTCCGCAAGTGGCGAAGCGGCGGCCGGGGATCCGAGACGGGGCCGATGTGGATGAAGGGCAAGGCGCTCATCGAGCGCTACGGATGCCTTGGGTGCCACAGCGTCGACGGCGTGGACCGGATCGGGCCGACCTTCAAGGGGCTGTTCGGACGAAAGGTCGAAATGGAGGACGGAAAGGCCTTCTTCGCGGACGAAAGCTACTTCCGGGAATCGATCCTCGACCCCACGGCCAAGGTCGTCAAGGGGTTCGATCCCGTGATGCCCACCTACAAGGGGACGCTGAGCGACGAAGATATCGCCGAGATCATCGCATACATGAAAACGATCCGTTAGGAGAAGGGCATGGCCGACGGATATCTCGAAAAACGCGGATTTCGCGCCTGGGCCTTCACGCTAGACCACAAGCGGGTCGGCGTGATGTATCTCTGGACGACGCTGACCTTCTTCCTGGTGGGCGGGCTCTTCGCCGAACTGCTGCGCCTCAAGCTCATGACGCCGGGGCCCGGCTTTATCTCCGACAAGACGTACAACGTCTTCTTCACGCTGCACGGGGCGCTGATGATCTTCCTCTTCATCATCCCGGCGATCCCGTCGGCGCTCGGCAACTTCTTCATCCCGCTGATGATCGGCGCGCGCGACGTGGCGTTTCCACGCCTCAACCTGGCGAGCTACTGGATATTCCTGGCGGGAATCGCCGTCGTCCTGGGCTCCCTCGCGGGGCCGATGGACACCGGCTGGACCTTCTACACGCCCTATTCGGCGAAAACGGGCGCGGCGGTCACGACGCTTTCCTTCGGGTTGTTCCTGGTCGGCATGTCGTCGATCCTGACCGGCCTCAACTTCATCGTCACCATCCACACGCTTCGCGCCCCGGGGATGAGCTGGACCCGGCTGCCGCTCTTCATCTGGGGGATGTACGCCACGAGCATCATCCAGGTGCTGGCCACCCCGGTCATCGGCATCACCTTCATCCTGCTGGCCGCCGAGCGGCTGTTCGGCATCGGCTTCTTCGATCCGGCCAAGGGGGGAGACCCGATCCTCTTCCAGCATTTCTTCTGGTTCTACTCGCACCCGGTCGTCTACGTCATGATCCTGCCCGCGATGGGGATCATCTCCGAGATCATCCCGGTCTTCGCCCGCAAGCCGATCTTCGGCTACAAGGCGATCGCGTATTCGTCGATGGCCATCGCCCTCGCCGGCTTCCTCGTCTGGGGGCACCACATGTTCGTCAGCGGCATGTCCGGCGTCGCCGCCTTCATATTCTCGCTGCTCACCTTTTCCGTCGCCGTGCCGACGGGGGTCAAGGTGTTCAACTGGATCGCCACCCTTTACCGCGGATCCATCACGTTCGAGTCGCCCATGCTCTACGCGCTGACCTTCATATTCCTGTTCATAATCGGCGGGCTGACGGGGCCTTTCCTCGGGTCGCTCGGCACCAACGTCCAGCTTCACGACACCTACTTCGTCGTGGCGCATTTCCACTACACGATGATGGGCGGAACGGTCATGGGCTGGCTGGCCGGGCTCCACTACTGGTTCCCGAAGATGACCGGCCGGATGCTGAACGAACGGCTGGCGAGGCGGGCCTGCCTGGTCATGGTCGCCGGCTTCAACGTCACCTTCATCTCGATGTTCATCCTCGGCTACAAGGGGATGCCGAGGCGGTGGGCCGAGTATCCGGTCCAGTACCAGACGCTGCACATCATCGCGACGGTCGGATCGTGGTTCCTCGCGGCCGGCATCCTCGCCATCATGTGGAATTTCTGGCGAAGCCTGACCAAGGGAGAAATCGCACCCCCGAACCCGTGGCGGGGACTGACGCTCGAATGGACGACGCCCTCGCCGCCGCCGGCCGACAATTTCGAAGTCCTCCCCACGGTCACCGATTGGCCCTATTCATACGGCCGGAAAGAGGGGCGGGAATGACGGGGGAATCTTCGGCACACGGAGAGAATGCCGGGGGCGCAGGCGGTTCGGCCCGGCTGGGAATCTGGCTTTTCCTGGCCACCGAGCTGTTGCTGTTCGGGGGACTGTTCACGGCGTACACGGTGTTTCGGCTCAAGGATCCGGGATTGTTTCACGCCGGATCGCTCCGGCTCGACCGGATGCTCGGGGCGGCCAATACCGTCGTGCTGATCACCAGTTCCCTGACCGTCGCGCTCGGGCTCGACGCGATCCGGCAGGGCAAGGAGCGCGCGCTCAAGATCTGCCTGTCGCTGACGCTGCTGCTCGCGGCGGCGTTTCTCGGGATCAAGGCGTTCGAATACGCCGAGCATTTCGCGCACCGGGAATTCCCGGGGACGGACCTGTTCTTCTCGCTCTACTTCATGATGACCGGGTTGCACGCGATCCATATCCTGGCCGGCATGGTTTTGTTCGCGGGCATCCTGTGGGGGGCGTCCGCCCGAAAATTCTCGGCGGACTACCACACGCCGGTCGAAATCTCCGGCCTGTACTGGCACTTCGTCGACGTCGTCTGGATCTACCTGTTTCCGTTGCTGTACCTGATCGGGTGAGGGGAGGATCGATGGGCGGGCGTCGAACGTACATGCTCATCTGGGCCGCGCTGCTTTTGCTCACCGCGGTCACGCTCGGGATATCGTTCCTTCATCTCGGCGTCGGAAACGCCGTGATCGCGCTGTCGCTCGCCTCGGTCAAGGCCGCGCTGGTCGGACTGTATTTCATGCACCTTCGCCGGGAAAGCGCACTGGTTCGGGCGTTCGCCCTCGCGCCGCTGCTGTTTCTCGCCCTGATCATTCTCGGGACCTTGTCGGATACCCTTTTCAGGAAATAACGCACCACGGAGGATTCCAAATGATCGGACGCGTCGCGGTCGGGCTTTTCTTCCTGCTCCTCATCTGGGGCAACCTGGTGGCCGGTCTGGAGGCGGGACTCGGATGCCCCGACTGGCCGCTGTGCCACGGCCGGTTCATCCCGCCCGCGAAGTTCGACACCTGGATGGAATTCGGCCACCGCCTGATCGCGGCCGCGGCGACGATTTCCCTGGCGTTGCTGGCGCGGAGGCGTTTCCACGCATATGCGGGAAAAGCCCGTGCCATTCCCGTCGTCGCGCTCGCGCTGATCGCCGTCGAGATCGTCCTGGGCGGCGTGGTGGTGGTTCTCGAACTCCCGGTGAATTTCACGACGGTCCATTTCGCGATCGGCCTGTCGGTTTTCCTGCTGGTCTGCTACATGGCCGCGAACGACGGCGTCGGGCGGATTCCGCATTATTCCCTGGGAGGTTACTCGGGGCTCTTCCTCGGAATGGGGGCCATGCTGTTCTTCCAGCTCGTCCTGGGCGCTTATGTCCGCCATTCCGATTCGGGGCTCGCATGCACCGACTTCCCGAAGTGCGGGGGGCAATGGCTCCCGGTCGCGGCGGGCGGTGGCAAGGTGCTTGTCCAGTCCGCCCACCGGCTGGCGGCCTACCTCGTATTCCTGACCACCGCGCTCCTCTTCCTCGTGACGCGTGTCGATTCAAGGCTCGGCGCCTACCGGGGCGACGCGCTCGGGCTGATGCTCGTCTGCCTCTTCCAGGTCGCCGTCGGCGCCGCGGTCGTGCTGTCGCACCTGGTTCCCGCGGTCGCGGCCGTCCACCTCGCCGTGGCGCTGGCCATGATGCTCATCGCGGGGAGGATGTGGTTGCGCGCGACGGAGACGGGAAGCGGGAGATAAACGTGCAGGACGAAACAGCCGCCACGCCGGGCTGCCTCGGCGAACCGTGCGGGGCGGCCGCACGGGGCGCCTTCCTCCTCGCCAAGCCCGGGATCGTCGCCGCGACGGCTCTGTCCGGTTACGCGGGGATGGTGCTGGCCGCGCGCGGCGTCCCGCCGGCCGCAACCGCGGTGGCGGGGCTGGTGTCGCTGGTGTTCGCCGCGGCCGGGGCTGCCGCGATCAACGGGGTGCTCGACTCCGCGTCCGACCGGCGGATGGCGCGACTCGAAAAACGGGTTTCCGCGCTGGCCGGCCTGGGCGCAGGCCGCGTGTTCACCGCCGCCTGCGCCCTGATCGCCGCATCGCTGGCGCTGTCCGTGTTCCGCCTGAACCCGCTGGCAACGGCGCTGATCGTCGCCGCGGTCCTCTCGTACACGGTCGTCTACACGCTGTGGCTGAAGCGTCGTTCCCCATTCGGCGCGGTGCCCGGGGGCATCCCGGGCGCCTTGCCGGTGTTGATCGGCTACGCCGCCGTGGCGGACACGATCCGGCCCGACGCCCTCGTGCTGTTTGCGGTCATGCTGTTCTGGCAACCCGCCCATTTCTGGACGTTGGCGCTCGAATACCGGGACGACTACCGCGCTGCGGGCATCCCGGTCCTGCCGGTGGCGATGGGCAAGCGTTACACCCAGGTGCTGATCTTCCTTTACGCGACCGCGCTCATCCCGGCTTCGCTCGCCCTGTGGATGTTCGGCGGCCTTTCATCGGCCTACGCCGCCGCCGCTCTCGTGGACGGGGGCTTGTTTCTCGCGGCGTGCTACGCCTTCGTCGTCCGATCGGAGCGCTACGCGGCCGCCTTTCGCGTATCGATTCTCTACCTGGCCCTCCTCCTGCTCGCCATCATCCTCGATGCCTCCCGCCTGGGTTGCCGCTGATCCTTAAGTAAATCGGAATCCCCCCGGCATCGCCCCCGCATCTAACCGTGTGTCTGAAGAACGGCAAGGAAACGACGCGGGGAAGGGAGAGCCCAGGCCATGCTGAAGGTAAAGACGTTCACGTCCCAGATCCGGATATTCCACACCATCGAGGAACTCTCGGAACTCGACCGGCAGGTGAACGATTTCCTGGCCGGAGGCGGGATCCGGAAGCTGGTCGGCATCAGCGATTCGATCGTGAATGGCGACAGCGGCCAATCGATCGGAATCGTGCGATCGGTCGCATACGAGGAGTGAGCGGAAAGGCGCGGGAGGCGGCGAACCCCGCCCCCCGTCTTAATCGTAACTCTTCCGGAGCAGGTGAAAGAGCAGCGCCGCGAGCAAAGCGCCCCCGACGGCGAACGCGCCCACGATCTTCCGTTGCCGCCGGGTTTCGTTCATTTCCCCGAGCACCGCCTCGATCTTCCCGAGTTCGCCGTCGATCCGGACCGCTTCTTTCCATACCTTTTCGACGTCCTGATCGTGAAACAGGGTATGGAAGCGGTTCCGGAGGGCGAACAGCCCCTTCTCGATCCGCTCGACGTCGGCGCCTTCGTTCTTGTACCGGCTGATCCGGCGGTCGATGGCGACGATCGATCCTTCGGTCTTCTGCATCGCGTCGCGGATGATCCTGGCGCGTTCGAATCCGTGACAGCGGCTGCAATCCTTCTCGTTGATCAGGTCAAGCGAGGCCCGGAGCACCTTGTGGTTCCCGTGGCAGGTGACGCAGGTCGGGCCGCCGCCGCCCAGCGCCTTGCCGTGGGCGCTCGAGAGGTAATCGTTCATCACCCCGACGTGGCACTTTCCGCAGACGGCGGGGATGGCGCTTTCGGCCGGCACGCCGATGAAGCCGCGCGCGGGGCTCATGGCGTTGTCGGCGTCGTTGGGATCGCCGCCGTGGCAGCCGTTGCAGCCGATGCCGTTTTCGGCGTGGATGCTCTGCCGCCACAGCGCCACCGGTTCGCCGGTCCGGCCCGTCTGCCTGCCATGGCATTGCACGCAAACGATATCGGCGGGCGGCTGCGCGGCAAGCGCGCCGGGAAGGCTTGCGAGCATGGCCGCGATCAAAAAGGCGCCGAGTGTCTTCATGACAGATGCCCCCAGACCATGAGTCCGACCCAGAGGATGATCCCTCCGACCGAGGCGACCATGAAGACGGGCCGCTTGAGCGGGTGGCGCTCCTTTCCGCGGTCGAGGAACGGCAGGAGCGCAAGGAGCGTCATGGCGATCCCCTGCGCCGCAAGGCCGACCAGTTCGCTCGAAAATATCTTGAGCGTCTGGTAGTTGGGCAGGAAGTACCACTCGGGCTTGATGTGCGCGGGCGTCAGGTAGGGATTTGCCGGCACGAATGCCCCTATCGGGAAAAACATGTACGGGTCGAAGAAGACCACCGCCAGGAACAGCGCCAGGTAGATCGAGATCGAGGTGGCGTCCTGCATCAGGTAGTTCGGGATGAACGGGATGCCGCCCGGGTGGGCGTCGTAGCGGAAGGCGTCTCCGCGCCAGTGGGCCTTTCTGACGCCGTGCCCGAAGGGGGGCGTTGAAATGCCGATCCGCTCGAGCAGGAAAAAGTGGACGCCGAGGAGGGCGACCATCGCGGCCGGGAGCAGCGCCACGTGGAGTGCGAAGAAGCGGCCCAGCGTCGGCGGGCCGACCAGTTTGCCGCCCCGCGCGAATTCGACGAGCGCCGGTCCGATGTACGGGATGGCCCCCGCGCTGTTGGTGGCGACCGTCGTCGCCCAGAAGGAGAGCTGGCTCCACGGGAGCAGGTATCCGGTCAGGCAGAGGGCCAGGATCAGGTTCAGCAGGATGAAGCCCGAGAGCCAGTTGAGTTCGCGGGGCGCCTTGTAGCTGCCCATGAACAGCACCGAGAACATGTGAAGCAGGGCGACCGCGACCATCAGATTCGACCCCACCGCGTGAGACATCCGGATGAGCCAGCCGTAGGGGACGTCGTTCATGATGGCGGTCACGCTCGTGAACGCCTTTTCGGAATCGGGCACGTAGTGGATGAGCAGCAGGATTCCCGTCACGACCTGCATGACGAAGATGAACATGAGGATGCTGCCCATCGAATACCAGAAGTTGATGTTTCGCGGGAGGAGGTAGCCGCTTCCCCATTCCTTCGCAAGTTCGCGTACGCCGATGCGGACGTCGAGCCAGTCGACCGCCTTTTCGATGATGGACATGATCGCTTCCTCTTCAGCCGACCGTCACGGCGCCTTCGGCGACCGTGAACGGAAGGCGGGTGAGCGCCTTTGGGGGAGGACCGGAAATCACCTCGCCCTCCGCGGTGAACATGCCCGCGTGGCAGGGACAGAGAAATTCCTGACGGGCCTTTTGCCACTGGACGATGCAGCCGAGGTGGGTGCAGACGGCGGACAGCGCCACGATATCGCCTCCGCGTTTCCGTATGACGACCGCCGATGCACCGGCGTACTCGAAGAATTTCGCCTCGCCCTCGGGCAGCTCCTTCTCCGGGATGACCACTTTCGCCGCGCCGCCCGTTCCGGCCTTGGGAGACAGGTACCTGAGGACCGGCCAGGCCGCGCCCGCAGCGCCGGCGGCTGCGAGGCCGCCCAGGCAGATTCCGAGAAATTTCCTTCGTTCGCTGTTTTCCATCTGTTCTCCGGAAAGCGCTTACTTGAATGCGCGGAGCCGCGCGACGATCCGCCAGCGCTCCACGGGGGAAATGTCGGCCGCGAACGACGGCATGAGCCCCTCGCCGTTGCTGACGACCGTGTAGATCTCCCCGTCGCTCATCGAACGGGTGATTCCGCCCGGGCCGATGTTGGAAGGGGTCGGAGAGAACTTCCGGCCGACAGCGCCGTCCCCCTTGCCCGAGACGCCGTGGCAGGGCACGCAGTAGACCGTGAAAAGCGCCTTTCCTCCCTCGACGTCAAGGGCGGATCCGGCGACGGGGTTCGAAAGGGAGGCGGCCGCCTGCATCGCGGGACGGTGGGAGAGCCCCTTCGTCGGGACGGAACCTTCCGGCGGCGTCCGCACCGGCGGAGATTGCGGGCCGAATGCGGGATTATCCCACATGTTGCGGTCTATCTTCTCGCAGGCGAAGAGCACGAGTGCGAGAAAGAGAGAAACCGCGACGAGAGCCGAGTGGCGCATCGTGCCGTTCACAGCGCTCCCTCCCCGCTCCGGACTCCGGTTGCCCCGGCGGCGCGAAGCGCTTCCGCGGCCCTTACGGCCTGTTCGCCGGGCTCGACCGCGGCGCAGACGGCGATCATGCCGTCGTGGATCGCAGCGTCGGCGATGCGGCCGACACGCCGGAAAGGCTTGAGCCGCATGGAGTAGAAGCCGCCAGCGGCCGTGGCCAGCAACGCCCCGAGCATCGCGATCTCGTAGGTGACGATGATCGTCGGCGGAATCGAGACGATTGCCTTGCCCCCGGTGATGATCGGGTAGTCGAGATAGGTGAGGACGGACAGCGCCATGCCGGCGAGAGCCCCCGCGATCCAGGCGGCCAGGACGGCCCAGTGGAGCCGGATGCGGCCCCGGTCGGCCACGACCGCGCCGGAGGGCAGCGGGACGGAGGAGAGCGTCGTCAGCCGGTTTGCGGGGAGCGGCATCGCCCGCAGCGCGGCGCTCCCGGCCGACGCGGAAACCACGTCCCGGAACAACCCGAGGACGATCGTCCCGGAGGAAAGGGGGCGGAGGGCATCGGCACCCGCATCCCCTTCGCCGTGGAGAAAGGAGGGCAGCGTGCTCTCTCCGACCGTCCGCTCGCTGGTCCGGAAGAGCTGTTCCTTGAGGTCGGCTGGAACCAGGTCCATGGCCGCGGTGCGGACGGAGGCGAACCGATCGACGGTGGGGGCCTCCGGCTTCGCACCCGGCTTGGGACCGGCGTTCCACGCGGAGTTGCCCGTCGCGACCTTCAACGCGACGGC
>JANXPS010000220.1 GCA_025357175.1 Deltaproteobacteria bacterium
CGCTGCTGCCGATCGGTTCGGTATTCACGATGGACTGGCGGCAGGCGGCGAAAGCCGTTTCCCTGCTCAAGCCCAAGGCGGTCGTGCCGATGCACTACGGCACCTTCCCGGTCCTCGAGCAGAACGCCGACCGCTTCGCGGCCGAATGCGCGCGCGTGGCGCCCCACACCCGCGTCGTCGTGCTGAAGCCGGGGGAGTCGGCGGAGTTTTAGACCGCGGCCTACCAGAGCCGCTCGGCCACCGCGGAGAGGAAGAGGGGGAACATGATCTCGTGGGGGCCCACCATGTGGTAGCCCTTGCCGGTGGGCGCCACGGGACGCGTGACGACGTTGGCGTCGGGCCTGTACTGACGGATGAAGTCGAAGTTTGCGGTGGTCATTCCTTCGAGCGGGTGACCCAGGTTGCGAGCGATCGAGACCGCCTTGAGGAACACCTCGGGAAGGATCACCGCCGAGCCGACGTTGAGGTAGACGCCGCGATCCATCCGGCAGACGAGTTCGCAGAAGGTGTGAAAGTCGCGCAGCGACGTCTCCCCCATCACCGCGCCGTCGGCCTCGGGATGCATGTGGATGATGTCGGTGCCGATGCAGACGTGGCAGGTGACGGGCACGCCGAGCCGCCACGCGGTTGCCAGCAGGCTCTTCCCGCGGTGTGGCGCCTTCGATTCGGCGATCGCGCGGCCGACCGAGGCGCCGAATCCCAGCCCGTCGCACCTACCGGCGGCCAATGCGGCATGGATGAACCGCGCCGTTTCCTTGGCCATTCCGAATGAGCCGTCCCGAAGCTGCTTTCCGACATCCTCGGAGGTCTTTCCCGCCAGCGCCAGCTCGGTCTCGTGGATGACGCCCGCCCCGTTCATCGCGATCCCGTCGAACAGGCCGCGCTCGAGCGCCTGGATCAGGAGGGGCGACAACCCGACCTTGATGAAGTGCGCGCCGATTCCCAGCAGCACAGGGCGTTTCTTCCGCTTCGACCGGACGACCGCGTCGACCAGCGCCCGCAGGTCGCGAGCCGAAAGGTAGTCCGGAAGCCCTTCGAGGAACTGCGCGAACGTGGCGCCCTTCGAGACGGGAGCGGCGAACCCCTTGAACGAGACCTTGCTCTTCCGGGTGGCGAGCGATGTACGGCGAAGACGGGTCAGATCCACCGGGGTCACCCCTTTCGCGCGTCGGGAAACAGGATGAGGTCGACCAGCTCGCAAACGATATGGAGGATGGCGATGTGCCCCTCCTGGATGCGCGGCGTGAAATCGGACGGTACGGCGAGCGCGACATCGGCGCCTTTCGCCATCGCCCCGCCCTCCCGCGTCAGCGCGATCGTTTTCATGCCGAGCGATTTCGCGGCGTCGAACGCCGCCACCACGTTGCGCGACGATCCGCTCGTGCTGATGCCGAGCGCGACGTCACCGGCCTTTCCCAGCGCCCGAACCTGCTTGGAAAACAGCTCGTCGAAGCTGTAGTCGTTGGCGATGCTCGTCAGCACCGAGCTGTCGGTCGTCAACGCGATCGCCGCGAGCGGAGGGCGTTCGACCAGGAAGCGGTTGACGAATTCGGCCGCCACATGCTGTGCGTCGGCCGCGCTGCCTCCGTTTCCGAACAGCAGCAGCTTGTTCCCCGCGCGGATCGCATCGGCGATCGTCTGCGCGGCGGCCTCGATATCCCCTGCCATCGTTTCGGCCATTCTCGACTTCAACTCGGCCCCGTCACGAAGCGCCCTGACGATCATCTCCCGCATGCCTGCCCCCAGAATGGATCTCGCTGAACCTCACGTAATGCTGACCGGCTCCCGACACCGAGTCAATGGATTAAATCGGAGGAACGCCCTCCTTTGTCGCCACCCCGGCTTCCCTTGTTTTTTGAACCGTTGTAGCATGGGGGGCATCTACATACGAAACGGGAAACGGAAGGGTCGCCATGGGAGACAATCTGATCGACACCATCCTCGATTCCGTAAAGACAGTCGCGGTCGTCGGCATTTCCAACCGCCCCGAACGCCCCAGCAACCACGTGGCGGCTTATGTCAAGAAAGCGGGCTACACGATATTCCCCGTCAATCCGGTGCTCACGGAAGTGCTCGGAGAGCGCTGCTATCCGTCGCTCGAATCGATACCCGGCCCGGTCGATCTGGTCGACGTGTTCCGCCGGTCCGAAGACGTGCTCCCCCTCGCCGAGGATGCGCTGAAAAAGGGGGCCCGCTACTTCTGGATGCAGGAAGGCGTCGTCAACGAGGCCGCCAAAAAGCTGCTGGAGGACGCGGGCGTCGGCGTCGTGATGGACCGATGCATGCTCAAGGAACTCGCGGCTCGCGGCCGTTAGCGTCATCATTCAATCCCGGAGGGAAGCATGGCCGAAAATATCCTCGAACTGAACAATTCCAACTTCAAGACGACCATCGAAAGCGGCGATACGCCCGTCGTGGTCGATTTCTGGGCGCCCTGGTGCGGCCCTTGCCGGACGATCGCCCCCCTGCTGGCCGAGATCGCGACCGAACTGGCCGGCAAGGCGCGCATCGCGAAGGTCAACGTCGACGAGAGCCCCGAGATCGCCTCCCAATACGGCGTGCGCGGCATCCCGACGCTCATCCTGTTCAAGGACGGACAAATCAAGGGACAGCTGGTCGGCGTCAGTCCCAAGGCCAACATCGTCGCGCTGATCCAGAAAAACGTCTAAGGGAAACCCGGCAAGGACCATGGTCCCTTGAGACGCATTCTCCGCATCGCGGTGGCGGCGTTTTCATGCGCCGTCGCCGTCACGGCGGCCGGCGGTTGCTCCAGCCTGCGGTTTGCCGAGGGGTCGACGCCTTTCCCGGCCAAGATCGCCATCATGAGCGACGAGGCGGGCAGACCGCTCACCGACCTGCCCCCGTCGACCGAACCCATCCGGGTCATCATTCTCGACTTCCCGTGGTGCCCTCCCTGCGCCGACGCATGGGACGCCATCGCGGCCGCATCGAAATCGGTTCCGGCAGGGCGCGTTCGTGTCTATCGGGTATTGTTCGACCGGGAGAAGTACGACACGGTGCGCGGCACGGTCGAAACGGCGCCGCTCCGGCCCGCCCCGCCGCCGCCGCCGATCGCGTTTCCGGTCACCACGGTCACCGCGCTTCCGGCGCAGTTCAGGGAGAAGTACAAGGTGGAACAGGCGCCGATGCTGCTCCTGTCCGACCCCTCCGGGAAGATCCTGAAAAGGTGGATCGGCTACACGCCCGGATTGGCCGAATCGCTCCGCAACGAGATCAGCCAGCGTCTCGTCAAGTAGTCCGACCCGCCCGGCCGCCTCATCCGCCGACGGCTTCCGCCCCCCCCTGCCCCTGGAACGTGTACCGCGTCCTCGCCACGTTCGCCATGATGCCGAGCGCCATCATGTTCGTCACCATCGACGACCCTCCGTAACTGACGAATGGAAGCGGGATGCCCACCACGGGGAAGAATCCGCAGACCATCGCGAGGTTGATGGCGATGTGCGCCAGGAAGTAGACCGTCATGCCCCCGCAGACGAACGACGCGAACCGGTCCTGCGAACGGGCGGCCAGGTGGAACCCGCGGTAGATCAGCAGGCCGAACAGCGCGAGCAGGGCGACCGCGCCGGCGAATCCCCACTCTTCCGCGAACACGGCGAAGGCGAAGTCGGTGTGCTGCTCGGGCAGGAAGCGGAGCGACCCCTGGGTTCCGTGCAGGTAGCCCTTTCCGAGGAAACCGCCCGATCCGACCGCGATCTGGGACTGGATGACGTGATACCCCGCGCCGAGAGGGTCGCGTTCGGGATCGAGAAAGGTCAGCACACGCTGTTTCTGGTATTCCTTCATCACGAACCAGAGCGCCGGGACGGCCGAAACAGCGATCGTCGTCAGCGCCGCAAGCACCCGGAACCGGACGCCGGACACCACCATCATGCCGGCCAGGATGAACAGGAAGATGCCGGCAGTTCCGAGATCGGGCTGCAGCGCGACCAGCGCGAACGGGATCAGCGCGATGCCCATGGCGGGAAGCGTATCCATGAAGCTGATTCCGGAATAGTTGTACCGATCCGCGAAGAACCTTGAAAACACCAGGACAAGCGAGATCTTGGCGAATTCGGATGGCTGGAAATTGAAGCCGCCGATCGCGATCCAGCGCTGGGCTCCCATGCGGGCGCTCCCGGCCAGAAGCACCATCACGAGGCACGCGAGGATGAAATAGAAGAAGTAATTCGAAATCTGTTCCACAAACCCGTCGCTGGACAGGTAGAAAAGGAAGAACACGAACACGCCCATCCCGATCCAGACCAGCTGCTTGACAAACAGCGGCAGCCCGGCCGTGTTGTAGATCCGCGTGCCGCTATATACGTTGATCAGCCCGACGCCGCACAGCAGCAGCGCGATGAGCAACAGCGGCCAGTCGAGCCGCGACATCTTTCCCCGTTTTCCCTGCATCGGGTCCCCTTTACCGCTTCACGGGCGGCTTGCCCGGCATTTCGGGCCGCTTCGCCTTCGCGGCGTTGTCGGAAGAAGCAGGCGGCGACTGCCGGAAATATTCCTGCATGACGGCCTTGACGATCGGCGCCGCCGCGGAACCGCCGTGCCCGCCGTGCTCGATCATCGCGACGACCGCGATCTGAGGGTCGTCGACCGGCGCGAAAGCGACGAACCAGGCGTGGTCGCGCAGGTTGTAGGGCAGATCCTCGGTCTTGACCCGTTCGCCCTTCATCTGGACCACCTGGGCCGTTCCGGTCTTGCCGCCCACATCGATGCCCGGCAGTTTCGCGATGCCCGCCGTGCCGAAATCGTTGACGACGCCCCACAACGCGTGGCGGATGAACGCCACGTTCTCGGCCTTCCATCCCAGGTCGCGCAACTGCTCCGGCGGATGCAGGGTGACACGGCCGTCCATCCGGACCGACTTGGTGACGACGCGCGGACGCATGACCTGCCCACCGCTTGCGAGCGTGGAGTATCCTTCGAGCATCTCGAGCGGGGTGACGTGGATCAACCCCTGCCCGATGCCCAGCAGCACGCTCTCGTAGTCGAACCACTTCTCTTTCCGGGCGGTACGCTTCCATTCCTCGTCGGGGACGAGGCCCTTCTTCTCGCGCGGCAGGTCGATTCCCGTGATCGTGCCGAGACCCGCCCCGCGCTCGACCTTCGCG
>JANXPS010000260.1 GCA_025357175.1 Deltaproteobacteria bacterium
GTCAGCGTCCGGAACCTTCGGAACGTGGCGGTCGAGGATCTCCTGGGGCGAGACCCGGTCTCACTCGACGAGGGGTTGCTCCACCGCGACATCACCGGGAAGGTCGTCCTGGTCACCGGCGCCGCGGGATCGATCGGTTCCGAGCTTTGCAGGCAGCTCGCGCGGCTCGAGCCGGCCCGGATCCTGATGGTCGAGATGGCCGAGAGCCCGCTCTTCGAACTCGACATGGAAATGAAGACGATGTTTCCCGGGGTCCAGTGCCTGCCCATCGTCGGTGATGTCCGGGACCGGGCTCGGGTGAGGGAGGTCGTCGCCTCCCACCGCCCCCATGTCATCTACCATGCGGCGGCCTACAAACACGTTCCGGTGATGGAATGCCATCCGGCGGAGGCGGTCAAGAACAACGTCTTCGGAACGCGGAACGTCGCCGAGATCGCGGCCGAGTGCGGCGTTGCGCGTTTTGTCCTGGTTTCCACCGACAAGGCGGTTCGTCCCACCAACGTGATGGGGGCGACCAAGCGGGTCGCCGAACTGATCGTCCAGAACATGAACGGAAAAGGGAACAAGACCACCTTTGTCGCGGTCCGGTTCGGCAACGTTCTCGGCAGCGTGGGCAGCGTCGTTCCCATCTTCAGGAAACAGCTGGGGACGACCGGGAGACTCACCGTGACCCATCCCGATGCGTCGCGCTACTTCATGCTGATCCCCGAGGCGGCCGGATTGATCCTGCAGGCAGGAGCGATGGCCATCGGCGGAGAGGTGTTTGTTCTCGACATGGGGGATCCCGTGAAGATCCTCGATCTTGCCGCCAACATGATCCGCCTCTCGGGCAAGGAGATCGGCGTCAACGCCGAGATCGTCTTCACCGGCCTTCGTCCCGGAGAGAAGCTGCACGAGGAACTCGTCGTCGAGGGAGAGGATGTCCTTCGGACTTCCCACGCCAAGGTCATGAAAATGATCGGCGACATACCAGTGACTCCGGAGTGGCGGAGGCAACTCGATGCCTTGGCGCTCTGCGCGCATGACGGCGACCGGTTCGGCGTGATCCGCTGCCTCGACATCCTTGTCAAGGGCTACACCCCCAACTTCGATTTTCATGGATTGCCGCTCCTGCCCGAAGAAATGGGCGACAAATTTCTCATCCCCGACCCCTCCCAGAAATCGATCCACTGACCGTCCTCGCCCTCCGCTTCTCTTTTCCGCTCGCTCCTTCCGACTCCCCACGGAACCGCTTTTGCGATAAAGTATTGTGGTTTATCAACATTCCGGAGGAACCAAGTGAACATAGCCATCGTGGGCACGGGGTACGTCGGCCTGGTGACCGGTGTCTGCCTTGCCGAGCGCGGCAACGCCGTCCACTGCGTCGACAACAACCCGGCCATCGTCGAAAAACTCAATTCGGGACAGGTGACGATCTACGAACCCGGTCTCGAGGAGATCTTCCTGCGCAACCTGCGCAAGGGGCGCATCGCCTTCAGCGACGATCTTGCGGCCGCGGTTCTGGCGGCCGACGTCGTTTTCCTGTGCCTGCCCACGCCGCCGGGTGAAGACGGCTCCGCCGATCTCAAGTACATCCTGATGGTGGCCGACGAGATCGGGAAGATCCTGGCCGCCAATCCCGGCGCGGGATACAAGGTCATCGTCGACAAGAGCACCGTCCCTGTTGGAACGAGCGACAGGGTGACGGAGGCGATCGGAAAGCATCTCGACGGAAAGACCGGGTTCGACGTCGTCTCCAACCCCGAGTTCTTGCGAGAGGGGTTCGCGGTCGAGGATTTCCTCCGGCCCGAGCGGGTGGTGATCGGATCGTCATCCGGGAGATCGGTCGAGATCCTGACAGACCTCTACGAGCCGTTCCTCCCTTCGGGCAACCCTGTGCAAGTGATGGACGTGAAAAGCGCCGAGGTGACCAAGTACGCGGCGAACGCCTTCCTGGCGATGAAAATCTCCTACATGAACGACCTGGCCAACTTCTGCGACGCCGTGGGCGCCGATATCGAGAAAGTTCGCGAGGGCATCGGGTCCGACTCGCGCATCGGAAAGAAGTTTCTATTTCCGGGATTGGGCTACGGCGGCTCGTGCCTGCCCAAGGACGTGAAGGCGCTGCTCAAGACGGCGGCCGACGCGGGGGCGCCGCTGGCCATCCTGCAGTCGGTCGAGACCATCAACCAGGAACAGCGCAAGCGCTTCTTCCAGAAGTTCGCCCTGCATTTCCGGGAGAATTTCGCGGGGATGCGGGTGGCGATCTGGGGCATCGCGTTCAAGCCCAACACCGACGACACGCGTGAGGCGCCCGTGTTCTACATCATCGACTGCCTGCTGGCGGGCGGAGCGGCCGTTTCGGCATTCGATCCCGAGGCGACGGAAGGGGCGAAGGCGCGCTACGGCGACCGGATAACCTATGCCGAGTCGGCTTACGGCGCGCTGCAGGACGTCGACGCGCTGATCGTCGTGACCGAGTGGAACGAGTTCCGCAAGCCCGACCTCGGCTTGATGAAAAAACTGATGAAGCACCCGGTGATCTTCGACGGGCGCAACATCTACGATCCGCGGCGGATGCGGGAGAGCGGCTTCCTCTACCACTCGATCGGGCGCAAGGCGAGCGAGCACCACGAAACGATCCTTTATTGATTCCCTGATTTCGAATCCGACCGGCGGAGGCATAACGATGATCGACGGCGTTGCGACCAAACAGTTGAAGGTGATCCCCGACGAGCGCGGGCGCCTGATGGAAATACTTCGGGCCGACGACGACCTGTTCATGAAGTTCGGCCAGATCTACATGACCACCGGCTACCCCGGCGTCGTGAAGGCCTGGCACTACCA
Source organism: Deltaproteobacteria bacterium (assembly GCA_025357175.1). Taxonomy (GTDB): domain Bacteria; phylum Desulfobacterota; class Deferrimicrobia; order Deferrimicrobiales; family Deferrimicrobiaceae; genus JANXPS01. Next base: position 2,827 of record JANXPS010000260.1, read on the forward strand.
CAAGGTGCAGTTCGACCACTTCTGCGTCCTCAAGGGAATGATGAAGGTCGTGCTCTACGATGCGCGCGAGGGGTCGCCGACCCGGGGCGAGGTCAACGAGTTCTTCCTGGGCGAACACCGGCCGGTCCTGCTGCGCATTCCCGCCCTCGTCTTTCACGGCTTCAAGACCATCTCGACGGAAGAGGCGCTGCTGATCAACATGAGCACCGAGCCGTACGATCCGGCGGCGCCCGACGAGTTCCGCGTCCACCCGCACGACAACGACATCCCGTACGACTGGGCGAGGAAGGACGGGTGAGCGGGGTGGCGGCTGGCGGACATCGGGATCTGCCCGGCGACGGGCTCACGCTGCTGGTGGCCGGCGGGGCCGGCTTCATCGGCTCGAACTTCATCCGGTACATTCGCGGCGCCCAGCCGGGTTGGCGCATCGTCAACGTCGATGCGCTGACGTATGCGGGCAACCTGGCCAACCTGAAGGACGTCGTCGATGCGAATGCCGCAGCCGGCGGGAACCGCTATCGGTTCGTCCGCGCCGACATCTGCGACGCCGCGGCGATCGGTGCGGTCTTTGCCGACGAGAAGCCCGACGCGGTAGTCAATTTCGCGGCTGAGACGCACGTCGACCGAAGCATCGACGACCCCGGCCTCTTCCTCAAGACGAACATCCTGGGGACGCAGGTGATGCTCGACGCGGCGCGCAAGGCCGGCGTGGCGCGCTACCTCCAGATTTCGACCGATGAGGTCTACGGGTCGCTCGGAGCCACGGGGCGTTTCTCCGAAAGTTCGCCGCTCAAGCCGAACAGCCCCTACGCGGCCAGCAAGACCTCGGCCGACCTGCTCGTGCGGGCATATTTCAAGACGTACGGCCTGCCCACCCTGACCACCCGGTGCTCGAACAACTA
>JANXPS010000287.1 GCA_025357175.1 Deltaproteobacteria bacterium
TTCCACGCCCCGCTGAAGTCGTTATTTGTTATTACGAGTATACCTCATCACAAGTTGCCGGCTTCGTCAATTTCGCATATAAAAAGTCAGAGAGAGGCACCTTTCGGCGCCTCTCTCTGATAAAGCCGTGGCAGCCGGACCGGCCGAAAAACCTATTTCAGGTTCATGTATTCCTTGAACTGGCCGCGACTGTAACCGAACGTCTTGAAGAGGATCTTGCCTTCCTTGGAAAGGATGACGGTGGAAGGGGCGGAGGTCAACCCGGTGACGGCGCCAAGATTCCAGTCGGCATCGCTCAGCATCTGGAGCTTGAACGAGGACATGGATTCGGCAGCGCGCGAGGGATCCATGTCGATGACGACGGCATAGACGTCCTTGTCCTTGAACTGGTCGAGGTTCGCGGCAACTTCCCTGAGCTCGGCGGTGCAGGCGGTGCAAACCGAAGAAACGAGCATCAGGACAGTCGTTTTGGGAAGCGCGTTGGTCTTGATGACAGACTTGCCGTCGATCGATTTGAGATCGACCGGTTTGGAGAGATCGCCGACGTTGGTACCGTAGACCACCTCGGGCTTCTCGTCGGCCGCGAATGCAACCGTGCAGGTGATCGCCATGGCGAACGCGACCGCGAGCAGAACCACTTTCTTCATATTCCCTCCCGTGACTATGATTTGCGGGGGGGAGGGATACTCCCCCCCCCCCGCATTTCGGAACAAACTAACACATGGTGATTTCCCGGGCCAGCATTAACTGCGTAGGCCTTTGGCCCGGGACAGGATGTGTCTAGTTCTGGTGGCAGTTCTGGCACCAGTTGCCCGTACCGGACCCTGCGTTGGCGTCCTGATCTTTCCAGGAACGGCCGTCGTTGATGCGGTTGATGACCAGGGACTGCGTGCCCGTGACCGAGGAACCGAACGCGGTGCCGCGCAGGATCGATGCGCCCGTGTTCGCCGAACCGCCGTGGCCGTTGGTGTGGCAGGCCAGGCAGGAGAAGTTCGTGACGGCACCGGTCAAGGGGGTGAAGCCGGCACCCCAGTTCGTCCTAAGCTTGAGAGCGTAGGAACCCGCACGAACGGTCGTGTCCATCGTGTGGGCCTGCGCGACGTCGAACGTGGTGGTCGGCGTCCAGTTGAGATTTGCATTCGCGATGCCAAGGTTACGCTTGTCGCCGGACATCACGTGATGGTTGACGAGGTGCTTCACACCATCGCTCTTCCAGTCGGCCCCGTTGCTGTCCTTGCGGATTGCGCCGGCTTCGCCGACCATCGTCCACAGGTTGTCGGCGTAGGCGCCGTTTGTCATCGAGTTGCAGTCGGTGTTGACGGCGCTGGCGTCGTAGAGCCAACCATGGCAGCCGACGCAAAGCGTGGCGACCTTGGAGTCTGCGTACGCGAGCGGGCCCGCGGTACCAAGGGTATCGCCGGGGAGTTCAAGCAGGTTGTTGCCGCCGGCCACGTTGCGCACGATATTGTGGCACGACTCGCAAATGACTTCGTCGGTCTGGATGGCGGCAGCCGTGGCTGCAACCTTGGTCGCGAGCTCATAGCCGACCGTGGCGTTCGTGTTGACTTCGGAAAGCTTGCTCGTGAAGTTGCCGTACTTGGAATAATTGCCCGCGGTGGACCAGGCGGTGACGCGGAAATACTGGGCGCCGTTCCTGGGGGTGCCGGTCTTGCTGTAGTCGGCGCTGGTCCAGCCGCCGCCCGTGTTGGTGTGATGGTTGTCGTCGAACACGAAGTGGGTCGCAGCCGTGGCCCCTGTGCCGTAAGGGGTACGGGTGTGGCACGCGACGCACATTCCCGACAACTGGTTGTTGGCGAGGGCGCCGCCGCCGTAGCTTGTGACGGTCACCGAAGGAAGCCCCGGGCCTGCCGGGTTGACACCTGCAAAGGAAACCGCCGCGGTCGCCGCAACGATGGCCACGCCGGCAAAGATCTTGATCAGATTCCTGGTATATCTCATTTCTACCTCCCGCACGTAATTGTGTACATGCAATGCCATCGTTTTGATTACCAGTTGTGGGCTGTGCCGTTGAACACGTGGCAGTCTGCGCACTGCAGGCCGTCGGTCAGGTCGCCCATCTTGTTGTACGTCGTCGTGGCGGAACCGGTCAGCCAGGAGCCGTTGATGTTGAGGTCGTTTGCGTCGTTGGCCGAGTTGTAGGTGCCGACGACGGTGCCGGCGGTGACGGCGGTGGTGCGATGGTGGGAGTTGGCCGCTTCGCCAGCGCCGCCTTCGCCGATGTCGGTCACGTCAAGGAACTCGCTGCCGTTGTGGCAGGCGTTGCAAATCGAGGAGCCGGCTGCCTGTCCGAGGTTCGCGATTGCGAGCTGGTCGTTAACGCCCAGGTGGACGTCGTGGCAGGTCGTGCACTTCAGCTGGCCAGCCGCGCCGAAGTTGATGGCGGTCTGGGTGTTTGCAGCCTCGACCGCGCCAACCGGCACGGTGAAGGTGAAGCCGCCGACGGAGACGGGGTAGGTGCCGACCAGGGTGATGCCGGCGCCGGCAGAGCTCGTCCAGCCGGAGGCGGAGCCGTAGGGGTGACCATAGAAGCTGGGGCCGTTGCCGCCGACGCTGTTGTCGGTGGCGTTGGCGGCCCACGTGGTGGCGGCGCCGTGGCAGCCCATGCAGAGCGGGTTGAACGTGTTGGCCGAATCGCTTGTGCGAACGACGGTCAGGTTGTTGGAGCCGTCGGTGCCGCCCTGCATGTGCGCGGAGTGGCAGGTGTAGCAACCCAGGAACGCGCCTGCGGCATCTGTCGCCTGAACGAAGAGGCCGCCGGCGCCGGGCATTACCGTGTGGCCGCCGGTCATATACTGGACGCCGGCAACGCCGGAGAGGGTCGCGGTGGGGGTGGGAACGTCGAACACGCCTCCGCCCACGGCGGCGCTGGTCCAGTCGATGCTGATCGTGCGGCCGTGACGGTTTGGCTGGCCGACAACCGTGGCGGTGTTGCGGGTCAAAGCCGCGCTCGGCTTGATGGCGAAGTCGACCGGATGGTTGCCGGGAGCGCCGGAGGTGATCGCGCCCAAGTTATTGCCCGTACGGGACGCGTGGCACCTGTCGCAGAGGCCGGTGTTGACCGAGGCGCCCTGGAGCGGCGCCCACAGGAAGGGGGCGTTGCTGGAGTCGTGGACCGAGTGGCAAGAGGTGCACTCGAGCTTCGCACCGGTGGTGTAGGGGAGGCCGGAACCGTTGGGGGTCGCGACGGCTGCGCCTGCGATGACCTTGGCCGTGTTGTCCCCGTGGGAGTTGCCCGGGGCCATGGACACGACCATCGGGTCGCCGGTAGCGGCATAAGCCCATGCATCTGTGCCGCCGCTGGTCTTGGGGCCCTTGGGAACGACGCCCTGGCCGGCGCCGACCGCGCCGGCGCCGCTGTGGCAACGGGCGACGCAGAAGCCGCCCACGATGCCGTAGTTGGTCGTCAGTACGCCAACCGAGCTGTTCAGGTCCTTGATGCCGTGACAGTAGAAGCACTTGTCCTTGGTTACTGCGGACGCCCCGTAATAAACCGGGATGTCGTGATGGGACGAGTCGATTGTCGCCATCGCGGGGGTGGCAAAAAGCACGAACAGAAGAGCTGCGAAAATACCATTCACTTTCCTCATTACCTTCCTCCTTTTCGGTTTGTTCCATACAGCACACCGACATCGAAAACCATGGGATTGCGCCCTTCCCGTCATCCTCCTCCTGTGACTGCCTGTTATTTTTGACCCAAAATAGCGGTTGCCCTATGGTCATGCAACTCATATGCCACAGCAATTCACAAATTAATCGCTTTATTTTCAGCCACCCTGAATTCTCCGGACATGGAAAAGCCCCTGCGCGGGCGAAATCGCGCAGGGGCTTTTCCCCTAATGGGTGTTTTTGCGCCCCCCGTCAGGGCTTGACCGCCGGATATCGATATACCTTGGAGTTCATCGTGCTAAGCAGGAACATATCGCCGTTCGCCCCCAGGTAGACGCCGGACGGGAAATCGAGCTTCAGCTTCTTTTTGGGCTTGGTGTCGGGATCGGTATAGGTTGCCAGGTATTTAATATCGGGATCGAGCTCCTTGACGAAGCCGTTCATGCTGTCGAGCACGAGCGCGTTGCCGTTGGCCCGGAAGACAAGGCCGGACAGGCCTTCGAAATCGAGCCCCGCCTTTGCCTTGCGGCCGCCGATGGTCTTGACGAAGGTACGCTTGCCGGCGTCGAAGATGTTGATCACCGAATTCAACGAATCGGTCACCCAGATTTCGTTGGTCTTGGCCTTGTACGCGATGCGGCCGGGAACGGTGGTCGTGGCGCTGTCCTTTATATGCTGTTTTTCGATCGGGAGATTGAGGACATAACCGACCCGCCCGATCTCTTTGCCGTCTGCCGGGTCGAGGATGACCACCTGCCCGGAATTGTAGTCGCCAACCCAGATGTTGCCGGCGCCGTCCAGCGCGGCGACCGACAGCTGGACATCGGTTCCGGGTTTCTCCTGGGGCGGCTTGACCTCGAAAGTGGCCAGCGCCTTGCCTTCGAAGTCGACCTTGAAGAGCTTGTTGGAGTTGAAGGACATGTAAATGTTTCCGTTGGGGTCGAGCATCGCGCTGTGCGGGTTGCCCCAGGCGGAATCGAGATAGGAGCGCCGGAGATATTTGCCCGTCTTGTCGAGAAACTCGATGCCGTTTTTATCGACGACGCCCAATTCGCCGTTTTTGGTTTCGAAAAAAGCCACCGGCTGGGTAAATTCGTTGTTTTCCTGGCCGGCATACTCGGCGACGAGCTTGAATTCCTTGAAGACAGGGGTGAAGACGTCGGCCTTGACCACCTCTTCGACCTTGCCCGTGGCGACAGCCGACTTGCCGGATTCGGTGCTCATCTTGTCGATTGCGGAAACCTGGTAGTAGTACGTCTTGCCCGGCTTCGGATCGCGGTCGAAGTATTGCGGATCCTGGCTGGACGTGAGGAGGGTGAACGGACCGGCCTGGGCATCGGCGCGGTAAAGGTTGTAGAACGATGCCCCGGTGACCACGGACCAGCGGACGCGCAGCCCGCCCGGATCGGACAGGACGCCCGAAATCGTGGGGGCTTCGAGCGGCTTGATTCCGGCGAGCACGGCCTCGAGAGACGCGTCGCCATCCTTGCCGCCGACGACCGGGACGATTTTGTAGGTCAGAGTCTTGTCGGACGGAGCATTGGGATCGCTGAAGTTGTTGGTGGGTCCCTTGTAGACTTCGGCGAAGGCGCCGGCATCGACCTTTTTCAGGACCTTGTATTCGGTGGCGCCGGGGATCGGCGACCACATGAGGATCGCAACCGTGCCGGCCCGCATCGGGAAGCTGGGCAGGAAGGCCGGGGCGACCGCCCGTGCCGTGAGCGGTAGCCCGACGAGCAAGAGCGCCAGGAATATCCCGGTCTTTTTCAATCGATCAATGAACAGCTGCATGTGTCCCTCCTTTTTTCATCGTTTTCGCGTAACGGGAAAGTTTTTCGTCGACCCCTTTTTCGAATTCGACCTTGTTGTTTTTCTTGATGTCATCGAATATTTTTGCCAGCATTGCCTCCTGCTTCTCGGCAAACACGGACTTTTTGATGTCGGCCTTGTTGACTTCGGAGAAGTCCAGCCGGCGCGCCGGAACGATCGCATTGAGGCAAAATAGCCCGTAGCTTTTTTTCTTGGTCTTCTCGTTGACCAGCTCGATCGGCTTCATCGTGTACTGGGAGGGCTTGAGCGTTTTAACCGAAGCAAACTGGGGGGCGATCTGCTTTTCGGGGACGGGCCCGATCCGGCCGCCCTTCAGACTCCGGTTGACCGAGAACTTGTCGGCCGCCTCGGCGAACGACTTGCCTGCTTTCATGAAGGCGTACACCCGGTCGACGTCCGTGGGGTCGTAGAGCTCGATCGTCGACACGTCCAACATTTCGGGCGCCCGGTATTTGTCGGCGTGGGCCGTGAAATGCTGCTTGACATCGTCATCGGTGACGGTGACGTTTGCGGAGATTTTTTTGATCAGCTCGCGGGCGAGCACGTTTTCGCGCGCGATCCGCTCTTTGCTGACCAGGTCCTTGTGGGCGGCCTTGAGCCCCAGCTTTTCCATTTCGAAATCGAGCAGGTATTGCCGGAGACGCGTGTCGATCATCTCTTCGAGATTGTTCGAATTATGGATGACCCCCAGTCCGGATGGATCGATTATGTCGGAAACGACCCAACGTATCCCGTCCACCTCGACCAGCGGGAGCGAGGCGAAGCGGGACAGATCCTCGTTTTTCTCCATTGCCGAAACGAGTTTTTTCCCGGTCTCTTCCTTGAGCACGACCTTGTGGCTTTTCTTGAGGGTCTGGAAGTTCTTGTCCCAGATCTCTTTTTCCTTTGCGGCGATCCCTTTTTCCCGGTATCCCTTGAACCAGTCATCCCGCTGCATGGCTACGGTTTGGATATCGGTCACCTTGAAAATGGAGTATCCGATCCTCGTGGGCATAACCTTGCTGATCTCGCCTTTTTTCGCATTGAACAGCATGTCGCGGATCGGCTTTTCGTATCGCTCGTTCTCGACGTCGACATAGCCGGTATCGCCCCCGTGCTCCGCGCTCAGGCCTGACGACTCGGCCTTTGCGACGGCTTCGAATTTTTCGTTGCCTTCGACGATCCGTTTTCGCAACGCTTCGGCCTTGGCCTCGTCGTCGGTGATGATCTGGAAAACCTTCCGTTTCTCGAGGAATTTGGGCGCGTCCTTCATCAGGTCGGCATCGGTGATCTTGATGCGGGGCCGGACCACTTCGGCCCAGTAGGTACCTTTCCATATCTTGTTGGTGGCTATACCGATCTTGCCGCGGATTTCGGGCGACTTGTCGAGCCCTTCCTTGACGGCCCGGGCTGCGAGCAGGCGATTGTTGATGATGCCCAGGGCGGCCTGGCGGATGCCCCGCTGATTGCGCTGCGATTTGACGACGAACAGGTCGAGGTAGTCCTCAAACTCGCCGAAGGTGGCCGGTTCGCCGTTGATGACCACAAAACGCTTTTGGCGGCGGGCGATGTCGGCCGCGGAAAGCGCCTGGCCGGGTGCGGATGCGAATCCGTGGTCCTCGGCGGACGCGGCGGAGTTGTCGGCGACCGCGGGAGCAGCGGCGTTGTCGGCTGCGGGAGAGGATGCGGAAACAGGGACCGGCTGTTTTTTCTGGCACGCCCCCAGCGAAACGCCGCCCAAAATCAATAATACCAATGTCAAGGAACCGACTTTCATGCGTAATCCCTGCCTCTCATATTAATCCGAACTTTTTCATGCGATATCTGAGCGCATCGCGTGTAACGGTCAGCAACTCGGCGGCCTTGGTCTGGTTGCCGCCGGCGAAATCGATCGCCTGCTGGATGAAGTCGCGTTCGACGCTTTCGAGATCGACACCTTCTTCGGGCAGCCGAAACCGGTAACCTGAGCCATCGGGCGCATCCACGGTACCGGCCGGCGCGACAACCCCTTCGACGGACCCGTTGGATCGACCAAGGGTCTGCAGCGCCGGTTCGGAGACTGGGAGCGGGAGGTCGTCTTCATCGATGACGTCGCGTATACCGAGAATGATTGCACGCTCGGTCATGTTTTTCAACTCCCGAACGTTTCCGGGCCAGCCGTAGGAAACCATGCGCATGCGGACCGTCTCGTTGAACGACCGGACGGAGCGCTTGAAATCGCGCGAGATCTCGGCCAGGAAATGGTCGGCAAGCGGCAGGATGTCCTCGGTGCGCTCGCGCAGCGGCGGGATGAAGATGGGGATGACGTTGAGCCGGAAATAGAGATCTTCGCGAAACATCCCCCTCTGGACGAGCTCGACCAGATTGCGGTTCGTCGCGGCGACGATGCGGACGTCGACGGTGATGTCGCGGTGTCCTCCGACCCGCCTGAACGCCTTGTTTTCGATGAACCGGAGCAGCTTGGCCTGCAGGCCCGGCTGCATGTCGCCGATCTCGTCGAGAAATATGGTGCCCCCGTCGGCGATTTCGAAGAGCCCCTTCTTGCCGGCCTTGGCGTCGGTGAAGGCGCCCTTCTCGTGCCCCATCAGCTCGGACTCGAGCAGCTCGGCCGGAAGCGCGGTGCAGTTGATGGCCATGAACGGCCTGGGCGCCCTGCTGCTCTCGTAATGGATGGCCTGCGCGATCAGGTCCTTGCCTGTGCCGCTCTCGCCCTGGATGAGGACGGTGGTGGCCTCGGACATCGACACCTTCCGGGCGATCTCGAGGACGTCCTTGAGCTTTCGGCTGGGGCCGATCACGCGGTGGAATCCGTATTTCTTGATCGACTCCTTGCGGTGGAACTCGACTTCCTGCCGCAATTCGTGGCGGTCGAGCGCGTTGTGGACGATGACCTTGAGCCTGTCGAGGTCGAACGGCTTGCTGACATAGTCGTAGGCGCCCAGCCTCATCGCCTCGACGGCGACCTTGACGTCCTCGATGGCCGTGACCATGACGACGCTGACCGACGGCTCGAGCGCCTTGAGACGCCTGAGAACCTCGATGCCGTCGATCCCGGGAAGCGTGATGTCGAGCAGCACCAGGTCGGGCATCTCGTCGGTAGCCTGCGCGATCGCCTCTTCGCCGGTTTCGACCGCCGCCACGGAGAGCCCGTCCTTGGAGAGGGCCTGCTGGATCGACCAGCGGATCATCCGCTCGTCGTCTACGACGAGGATCCGGGATTTTCCCATCAGAGTTTCTCCTTGGGCAGGAACACGGAGAAGGTCGCCCCCTTGTCGAGGAGGTTGCCCGCCGTGATCCAGCCATCGTGCATGTCGAGGATCTTGCGCGTCATCGAGAGGCCCAGCCCCGTTCCGGTTTCCTTGGTCGTGAAGAAGGGCTGGAAAATCTTGCCCAGCTTGTCCGCCGGAATGCCGGGGCCGTCGTCGGAAACGGTCACCATGACGAACCGGCTGTGGTGCTTGAGATCCTCGATCTCGGGGGGAACGTCGGAATAGGTGCGGATCGTCAGCGTGCAGCCGTCGGGATCGGCCTGCAGCGCATTGAGCGCCAGGTTGAGGAACACCTGCTTGATCTGCTCGGCGTCCATCTCGATCTCGGGCATCGCCGGGTCGAAGTCGCGGACGATCTTCGCGCGCTTGCCCTCGCGGATCTGCTGGATCAGGAACAGCACCTTTTCGATCACGTCGTTGATGTTGCCCTTGGCGAACCGGGGTTCGGTGTATCGGGAGAAATTGAGCATGTCCCGGATCGTGTTGTCGAGCCGTTTGATGAGCGACATCATCTCTTCGACGATCTCGCGCTTGACGTCGCCCTCGGGGAATTCGCGAGCCAGCACCTGGGCCGCCCCGTAGATGCCCGCCAGCGGGTTCTTGATCTCGTGGGCGATGCCGGCGGCCATCTCGCCGAGCGAGGCGAGCCGGTCGGCGCGCGCGAGCTGGCGGTGGTGAAAGCGCTCGATCTCGGCTTGCGCCTCGGCCAGTTTCCGGATCATCTCATTGAAGCTGGAACCCAGCCGCCCAAGCTCGTCGCCGCTCTGGACATCGACCTTGACGTCGAGCTTGCCGGCCTCGACCGACATCATCGTGCCGACGAGGCGGGCGACCGGGGTCGAGACGAACCGCTTGAGCAGAATGCTGTTCAGAAGGGATGTCAGGAGGATCGCAAGGCCGGTGAACGAAAGCAGGATCAGGCGGTTGGACTCGATCTTCTTTTCGGTTTCTTCCATCGACAGGCAGACGTCGAGAACGCCAAGCACCTCGCGCGCGGCGGGGTGGCAGCGGCGGCAGGAAGGCTGGTTCTCGATCGGCTCGACCATGCAGAACGACCGATGGCCGGTGCTGCTGCTGGCGAACGGCGTGCTTCGGTCGGGCCCCGGCTTGCGGTAGGTGTCGTAGTCGAGCTCGTCGGTCAGCTTGCCGATTTCGCTCAGCTTGGCCGAATAGAGGATGACGCCGTCTTCGTTGAACACGCGCATCTTCTCGACGCCGGGCAGCGACCCGACCGTGTGGAATATCGAGATGAGGGAGTTGGCGTGGCCGCTCTCCATGCCGATGCGGATGGTATTTTTGAGGGCGCGCGTCAATATCTGGGCCTGGAGTCTCGTGGCCTCCATCGCCTGGTCGGACTGGATCCGGAACATCGTGTAGGAGGACGCGCCGAAGATCACCACCAGCACCAGGCTGATGGAGACGGACATGCGGAAGAACAGGGATCGGGGAAATATCCTCAAGGTATGAGACCGATCATGGGCCCGGCTCCCCAGGGGGAGCCGGGCCTTGGGAATATCAAAGCTGGTGGCAAGTCTTGCAGAGCTGCCCCTGCGGTTTGACGAAGAGCCGGCGTTCGGGCGACTGGTGCGGCGCATGGCAACCGGTGCAGGCCATCTCGAGCTTGCCGGTCGAGTTGTCGGTCGGGAAATCGGGCGGAACCTTGGTCAGCCGGCCCCTGGCGTCGGCGGACCGGTGCTGCCTGTGCGGGTCTTCGTGGCAGGTCTCGCAAAGCGTGTTGCCCGCCTTGATCAACTGCTTGGCGCCCGGCCCCGCGTGGGGGCTGTGGCAGGAGATGCAGTCGCCGTAGCTGACCGGCTTGTGGACGACGCCGTCTTCGGGGAAGGCGTCGTGGCACTCGCGGCATCCCTTCTCGGATTTCTGCAGCTTGGGCAGCATGGAGAAATGGGGATCGTGGCACGAGGTGCACTCGCCGCCCGCGACCGGCGTGTGGACGAAGACCTGCTTGCCCGCTTCGGCCTTGCTGTAGTCGGTGTGGCACGCGTAGCAGGCTTCTTTTTGCGGCTTGGACGCCAGTTTGCCGTCTTCGATCATGTGGCATCCGTCGCAGCCGTCGTCGAGCGCCTGGTGAACCTTGACCGCCCGGAAGACATAGGGCTCGTCGCTCTTTTTCCCCTGAAGCGTGAAACGGTCCATCTTGGCGCCGGGCAGGTAATAGACGCGGATGCGCTTGCCGGCGACGTCGATGAAGTTGATCCCGGGGTTGAGCGAGATCTCGCCCTTCTTGAAGCTGTCGCCTTCGATGCCCTCGATCGGCTTGAAGTTGATGGTCGCGGCCAACGGAGCCGCCTTGTTCGGGCTGTAGATGAACACCTTGACCTTGCCCTCGGTGGAGAACATGAGGTCGGGGGGATAAAGGACGACGGGGCCATCGGCTGCACGG
>JANXPS010000292.1 GCA_025357175.1 Deltaproteobacteria bacterium
CCTGGCACGTCAAGGGGATGTCCGTTCGCCCGGTCCAGTGGATGTTTTCCCACTCGGCTTTCCTGGTGTGCTGCCGCAAGCTTTCCTGACAAATGCGGGAGACAGTCGCCCCTGCGGTTTGATAGAGTTTGTAATTACGGAATACCGGCGGAAACGGCGGCGAGATCGACCTCGACAACTGCGACGGAAGGGGCAACGTCCTCTTCTCCGCCACTGCCACCGCGAACGGCGGCAACGCCACCGATGCGGAAAACGGCATCCAGGGCGGCGCCGGCGGCAACGGCCTCGACGGAAACGGCGGCTCCGCTTTCAACCTCGGCGCCCCCGCCATCTCCCTGACGACCGGCCAGACGGGCAATCTCAGCGGACTGGGCGACACGCTGCCCGGACTCCCGAGCACCACCATCAACCGCGGCGCCATTTCCGCGGCCGGCGGCTACGGACTTGAAGGTGGCGGCTCCGGAGGCGGCATCAACATCTACGGTTACGGCGGCGCCACCAACAGCGGCGCCCCGACCGTCTCCGGCGGGGCGAACAGCACAACCGACGCCTTCTCGGTCGGCGACGCCGGCTCGATCGTCGTCAGCGCCACCGAGGGACCGGCCGTGAACAGCGCGGCGGTCGCCGCAAACGGCGGCAACGGCCGGACCTATGGCGGCTTCGGCGGCTATTTCCTCCTCAGCTCGAACTTCTCGAGCAACTCCGGCGCCATCTCGGCGATCGGTGGAAACGCCGCCCTCACGGCCGGTCCGGCACAGGCTGGCGACGGCGGGGAGATCCGCATATTCAGCCTTCGCAACGCCTCCTCGGCGAGCGGCAGCGTCACCGTCGCCAAGGGCAGCGGCGGCGGCAGGCGCGGATAAGCCACGCACCGGCTTCCCGCCGGTGATGCAACAATGAAAACAGCCCGCTGAGGGCAAGGCGTCGGCGATTTTAATGCCGTTCGTCTTGCCCTCGGTCGCGTTCACGAAGTGGCTTATATTCACCCCCATCCCTTTCCCCCAGAGTTGTGCCCTCAAGTTCCCGATCAGGCGGGCGGTGCTGGTTCTGTCCCCCGATTCCGTCCGCCGCCATTTTGGCAACGGCAAGACCGTCCGGTTCGATTCCGTTCCCGCCAACAACAGATAGGCATAGGCCGCCGCCACGAAGACGGGCACGGTTTCCACGGCAGACTGTGTGCGCACCTGCGCCTCGCCCATCCCAAGGACTGTCTTCTCGTCCCGGAAGTTCACCTCGATCTCCCAGCGCCACAGATACGCCTGCAACAGTTTCCCGAGCGGCAGTCCCGGATCCGTGCACAGCAGGTAGACGGGGTTTCGATACAGCAAGCGCGCACCCTTGCGAGGGCGGTAGGCCAAGGGCCGGATGACGACCAACCGCATGTCGCGGTCGCCGCTGCCGGCCCACCGGACGACGGGCAGCGTCTTGATCTCGAACGTATGCACCTTGCCGGCAGCGAAGGCTTCGACGGTCGTCCATGGGATGCTGGTGTCCTGCCTGATCTGCTCCGGAGTGGGCAAGGGGGCGCCGTAGTACAAGCGGCGGCCGCGACGAGGTGAGGACGGGGCTACCGGGACCTGGAACAACCGTGCATCCTTGCGGACCCGCCCGATCACGGTCGTGTCCTCGGGCAATTCCTTGAAGACCGTCCGGTTCGTGAACGACCCGTCCACCGATACGATCAGGGATCGCCTTCCATGCTCCGCGTCGGCATTCATGGCCTCACGCAACGCCTTGATCCGGGCGATGCCGACACCGCTGATCTTCATCCGTTCCTGAAGGTGTCGGTACTCGGCGATCTCCTCGGAAGATGCGTTCTTGCGGGGCTTTCTGGGGGAGGGAGCATGGACGAGGTCGATCGGAATGCCGCGTGACCGGCAGGAGCCATCCGACTCCGGCAGCGCCGCGGACAGTTGTAGGAACCGCTGCCCCCACACGAAGTTGTTGCAGAACGAGGGACCCAGCGGATCGCGTTTCCACCCCGTTCCATGCACCTTCTTCCCGCGTTTGCGGACCAGCGTGTCGTCCATCACGGCAACCAGCGGTTCGATCGCGTCGAGGCGGGAGCAGACAGCACGCCGGGCTGGCGCGAACAGGGCGCCGGTGTCGAATCGCTCCCGCTCGAACAGCCGGTACGCGCCCGACCAGTCCACGTTCTGCTGAGCGCTCGTCGATAGCATCCCGGTGATCGTGCGCCGCCCGAGGCCGACGAGCGCGCTCAACGCCAGCGTGCGGGCCCGTTGCCAGGTCCGTTCCTGGGCGAAGGCTGGGCGAGCCTGTTCGAAGAGCGCATCGAAGGCGTCGATCATTCCTGCTGTTTTTTTTTAATCGCGGTCGGCGGAACCTTCTGGCGACGGACGACGAGCTGGGATTTGTCCTCGATGATCCACTCGACGACTTCTCCGCGTTCGAACTCCATCGCCTGGGCGACGGCGGAAGGAAAGTTGATGTACCACTGCTCACTTTCCTTGCGCTTGATCAGCTGGACCTTGGTCGGATAGCCCATCCTGCACCTCCTTGCATAATCTAGTCATACAACTAGACCATAAACCCAAGAAAAAGTCGAGGGAAAAACACCCCTCGACCCGGTTTTATCTAGTTAAGGGCCAAACACAAGAAAAAGGCCCCGAAGGGCCTTTTCCTCTTATATATCAATGGCTATCAAGGTATGAGCGAATAATCATCACGGATTCCGCTCCGATTATCACGGGATGCGGGAACAGACTGTAGGATGTCAGATAATCTGGCAACGCTAATCTTTAATTATCGCAGACATACAAATTTCACCGACCCAAAAGTGACAAGTATTTGCCCTGACACCTGGGTAGGGTGGTCTGCTGCCTTCAGTTTACGGGCGGGCTTTTGGGGAAAGCAAGCAAGAAATCATTATAAGATGTTGAATGTAAAGGGATTTTAGACAATCCGCTATCGCTGGTCGAAATATTTTCAGGAATATCGAGCAGAGTACCAACCGGAAGGTAAAAGTGGAGGCAAACACTCCCTGCTCGGGAAGCGCCTTCTACGACGAAGCCAAGCCGAACAGTCAGGGGTTCGTCATCGCGAACACCATGTCCGTAACATAGCGGTTAAACGAGGGGTTCTCCACGAACTGCTTGTAAACTTCGGTGTCGTCCTTGAGCAACGTGAGCATCACGCGTGCGAGCGCCTTGTCGTGTTCGATGCGGGCGGTGTTGGGCGTGTTCTGCTTCGCGTTCTGGTACGCCGGATCGGCGGCGACTTTCGTGGCGATGTCTTCCTGTATCCGTTTTGCGACACGATCGGCATCCGTGAAGAGTGTCCCGAACGTCTCGTTGAACGACTTGAGGATATTGCTCAACCGATCGATTTCCGGTTCGGGCTTGTGCCCGCCGCCGCCAGTAGGCACCGGCCCGATTGTGGCCTCGGTATCCGGCAATGCGATCTTCATCGCGGCCTGTTTCTCGACCCGGTATCTTTCCATGTCGATCGATTCAAGGATCCCCCGGGACAGGTCTTCGCCGGCCGGGGATGGCAACTTCGCAATCAGGAAGTTCAGGAAGATGGCGAGCTTTTCCCATCCGGCATTGTTGTACGGAAGGATCGACGCGAGGAAATCGTAGGTGCGCGTGAACGCCTTCGCCTTCCCCTTGAAATCCACCTGCCCGTCTTCATTAAGTTGCATGTATACGGCCACGCAAGCGTCGAGCAGCGGATCGAGCTTTTCCCGGCTCTCGCCTTCCAGGAAGCGTGCGACCAGCGTATCCACCTGCTCCTGCGAATAGACCTGCCGTGCATCCAGGTCGGACTTCTCATCGTGCAGCTTGTTCGGGTCGGTCTCCTCCGAAAGGTTGGTCGTGCGGTAGTAGTCCGCGAATGCCAACGCGATCGTCTCCGCATCGTTCATGAAGTCGAGAACGAAGACATCGTGCTTTTTCGGATGGGCGCGATTCAGCCGCGAAAGCGTCTGCACGGCCTTGATTCCGGATAGCATCTTGTCGACGTACATCGTGTGGAGCAGCGGCTCGTCGTAGCCTGTCTGGAACTTGTCCGCACAGATGAGGAATCGGTAAGGGTCTTCCTGGATCCGATCGGCGATCTCCCCGCTTGGAAAGCCGTTGAGCGATCCTTCCGTCACCTTCGCCCCGCCGTATTCGTGCTCGCCGGAGAACGCGACAATCGGCCTGTACGGACTCTTCCGCTCCTCGAGGTATTTCCTGATGGCGTGGAAATACTGGATCGCACGTTCGACGCCGCTGGTCACTACCATCGCCCGCGCCTGGCCGCCGATCTTGTTAAGCGCCAGCACGTGCTCGTGAAAATGGTCGACCATGATTTCGGCCTTGAGGCCAATGGCGTATTCGTGGCTCTCGACGTATCTTCGCAGTTTTTTCTGCGCCCGCTTCGCATCGAATACGGGGTCGCCCTCGACCTTCTTCATCAGCTTGTAGTAGCTGTTGACCGGGGTATAGCTCTTGAGGACGTCGAGGATGAACCCTTCCTGGATGGCCTGCTTCATCGTGTAGCTGTGGAAGGGGCGATGCGCGGTCTTCCCCTCCAGACCTGGAACCGCTTCCCCGAACATCTCGAGTGTCTTGTTTTTCGGCGTGGCGGTGAAGGCAAAGTAGCTCGCGTTGGCCAGCATCTTGCGGGCCAGCATCCGCATTTCGAGCGCGTCGTTGACCGTGTCTTCGGGATCGGGGTCGGCCAGAGCCTGACTCATCGCGGCGGCGGTCTTGCCGCCCTGGCTCGAATGCGCTTCGTCGATGAGGATCGCGAAGATGCGGTCGCGGTGCGAATCTCCGATCTCGTCGAGGATGAACGGGAACTTCTGCACCGTGCTGATGATGATTTTCTTGCCGCCCTCGATGAACTTGCGAAGGTCGCCGGAATTCACGGCGTGCCCGACGGTCGCTTTCACATGGGTGAACTGCCGGATCGTGTCGCGAATCTGCTTGTCGAGGATTTTCCGGTCGGTTACGACGATGACCGTGTCGAAGATGTCCTTGTCGTCCTTCGTAAGCCCGATGAGCTGGTGCGCGAGCCAGGCGATCGAGTTCGATTTGCCGCTGCCGGCCGAATGCTGGATCAGATACCGCTTGCCGGCGCCGCTCGTCTTCACGTCAGCCAGCAGCATCCGAACCAGATCAAGCTGGTGGTATCTCGGGAAGAGCTGTTTCCGGACAACCTTCTTCGTCTTCTCGTTCTTCTCCTCTACGAGTTGGGCGTAGTTCTCGAGGATATCGGTGAGTCCCTGCGGCGTCAGTAGTCGCTTCCAAAGGTAATCGGTCTTGAGACCGTCGGGGTTGGGCGGATTCCCCGCGCCGTCGTTGAAGCCCCGATTGAGCGGCAGGAACCAGGAGCCCTTGTCCTTAAGTTCGGTGCACATCTGCACTTCGTGATCGTCGACCGCAAGATGCACGATGCAGCGTCCGAAGGCGAACAGCCGCTCGCGTCGGTCGCGGTCGCGTCGGTACTGCTCGACGGCGTCCTCGACGGTCTGCTTGGTCAGGCTGTTCTTCAATTCGAATGTGGCAATGGGAAGACCGTTGATAAAGAGGACCAGGTCGAGCGCACGCCTCGTTTCGTCGAGACTGTACCGAACCTGCCGGGTGACGCTGAACCGGTTCTTCGCATGAAGTTCGGCAGCTTTCTCGTTGCCAAGGGACGGGGTGCCGTAGAAGAGGGTGAGGTCGTGGGGCCCGTGCTTCACGCCGTGGCGCAGTACGTCGACCACGCCGCGCTTGGCGATCTCCTTTTCCAGGCGGGCGAGAACACTGCGACGAGCGGGCGTGTCCGATTCCAGTTCCAGCGCTGCGGCAACTTTGGGTTGGGTCGACTCCAGGAACGCCCGCAAGTGGGCAATATCCACGCAATAGCCCCGGTCATAGTCCTTCGGGTCACCGGACAGCCAGCCCGTCCCCTTGCCGATCGGTTCCGCCGCCGGCCAAGGCCGCCCGGTCATCGCGGTCACGATCAGGCTCTCAAGACCCTTTTCGCTGGTATCGGTCGGCATGGAATCGGCGCTTTTCGGGGTCTACCTTGGCGCCCAGCCAAAGCGTGCTTCGAGATCTCGCAGCATGGTGAAGGTGTCAAGGCAGGAGACTCCGAATTCCCTGCAAACGTTCGGTAATGGAACTTTCTTTCTCACGTCCCGCCCGTACACCTCTTGCGTGACCAAAACCAACCCATGGACCTTTGCGTAGGCCGCAAGCCAACCATCTGCCACTCGAGCAAACTCGGCCTTCGCCCCAGGTAAAAACTGTGCGTTGCCCTGAACCCAAGACATCATCCGCGCGAACTCCTGCACAACCGGCAATTCATTCGTGGAGGCGAACAAGGAACCGGGCGCGACCTTGACCCATTCCGCCAAGGCGTCGCCGTCGGAGATCTCGACTCGAACTCGGTCGATGC
>JANXPS010000005.1 GCA_025357175.1 Deltaproteobacteria bacterium
CGAGGGAGGCACCCCGGGCAAAGAGGATCTCGGCGCCGGGGCGAACGGTCAGGCGGGCGCCCCGGCTCACGGAAACGGGCTGCTCGACGAGCACCCGCCCTTCCCATACGATGTCGTTGTCGATCGGACCGGAGACTTTGCGAAGCTGCCGCTCGTCGCCCGCGACCGCCAGAAAGGCGAATGCGAACGCCGCGCAGGCGGCGATGCACGCCGAACCTGACCTCATGCTGCCCCTCCCGCCGGCTTCAGCCGGTAAATATGCCCGTCGCGCGAACCGCACAGGACCGACCCCTCGGGACCGGGGGCGAGCGCCTGCACCGCACCGCCCGCCCTGAAATTCGACCGTTCCCGCCCGGAGGACGGATCGATGAAACGGACCTCGCCCGCATTGTCCCCGAAAACAACCAGGCCGCCCGAGATCACCGGCGACGAATAGATCGGGGCCGCCCCATGGAATGTCCACGCCGCCTTGCCGTCGTCAGGCCGCAACGCGTGAAGCACTCCGGCGCAGTCGCCGACGAACAGCAGCTTTTCGGCGACAAGGGGCGACGAATATTCGATCCGGCTGCCCGTGTCGTATCGCCATGCCTCGCCGCCCCTTGCCGCATCGAGGGCGTAAACCCTGCCGTTGCGGCAACCGAAGCTGACGAGGCCGCCGGTGACGGCGGGCGTGCCGTTGATCGCCCCCCCGGCATCGAAGCGCCATTTGACGGCCCCCGTGGCCGGGTCGAATGCGTAGAGGAAGCCGTCTTCCGACCCGACGAATCCCTCCGGCGCCGCTTTCCCCCGGATCGGCCCGCCTGTCGAAAAAGACCATTCCTTCCTGCCGGTCTCGAGGTCGAGCGCGTAAAGCACGCCGTCGAAACCGCCGACGAGCACCTTTCCGCCGGAGAGGACCGGGCCGCCCTGCCTGTGGTCGTCGAACCCGGAAGCGGGCATCGGGAAGCGCCACAGCTCGCGTCCGTCCCGCGCGTCGAGACAGCGCACGAGGCGGTTCCAGGAGCAGAAAACCACTTTTCCGCCGACGAGCAGCGGGGCGGCGTCCACGAAGTCTCCCGCGTCGATCGACCAGCGCATGAGACCGGACCGTGATTCGAGCGCGAAGAAACGATGATCCCAGGAGCCGGCGTAGACGGAGTCGCCGCCGACCGCCGGCACGCAATCGACGAAACCGCCGGTCTTGTACTTCCAGATCTCGAGGACCGGGCCGGCGTTCTGCCCGCTGGAATTCGCGATTGCGGCGGAAAGCGACAAGGCCACGACAATGCCGGTCATTGCACGCATATCTAATACGATAACATTCTCCCGCCCGTTACATGCCGCACTCAACGTACCTCGGAGACGACGATGTCCAGCCCGGTCAGCCGGTCGCCGTCGCGGATCGTGACCGCGTGTTCGGCGTTGCCTTCGTAACGGCCGTAGAGATCGCCGGGCGCCGGAGAGCCGCCGTATCCGCTTCGGGCCCCGAGGTAGTAGACGCCCGGGGCGGGCACCGACAGCCGGTAGCGGCCATCCTCCCCGGTGCTTTCGGAAATGAATGCCGGACGGTTGAGAAGGTCGGGGTTGTCGTACAGGGCGGCATAAAGGCCCTTTCGCGGCCGACCGTCGGCGCCGAGAATGCGGCCCTCGATCGAGGAGGGGGAAACCGACGAGGCCGAGTATCCCGGCGTGTTTCTCAGGCGGAGCGTCGTGGCGGGCAAGGATACCCGCAGAAGCCTGCCGCTCTCGATCTCGACGGGATTCGAGGGGAGGTATCCGAAGGCGTCCCCCTTGCGCAGCGGTCCGGCGACACCCCCGGAGGCGCGTTTGCGGGCGACGAGGTAGTAACGGCCCGGCGGCAGGTCGAGATAGAACGAGCCGTCGGCTCCGGTCGGCGCGGAAGCCGCGAAACCCATGTCCCGGAAGGCGGTGTCGGTACGGAGGTAGGCGAAAACGTGGGCATCGGCCAACGGCATGCCGTCGACCAGGACCTGCCCCGAAACGCCGGATTCTTCGGCCGATTCGCCGGAAACTGCCGCCGTCGGCGGGGCGGCGGCCTCGGTGAGCCCGAGGAAGATCTCGCGGGGAGGGCCCTCGGCCAGGTAAACGGGATTTCCGCCGAAGAATGCGAAGCGATCGCCGGGAGCGACGGCCCTTGAATAATCGCCGTCCTTGCGCCAGTGCGCCAGCAGGAACCATCGGCCGGGGGAAAGCGCAGAGCGTGCGATGCCGGCGGCATCGGTCGTCGACGAGACGGGGAGGGCGTTGTCGCCGGGGGCGATGTCCCGCCGCCATTCGACCCTTGCTCCGGCCAACGGAGCCTCTTTCCAGGTCACGCGAACGGCTGTCCTGGCCGCGCAGCCGCAGAGCGCGACCAGCAGTAGCGCCGAAAGGATCGTTCGGGGCCGCGTCATCCGGACGCGCCCTGCCGGCGCCTTGCTACCAGACGCGGAAGACCATGATGTCGATCCCGGTCTTGTGCTCGCCGTCCTTGAGGACGACACCGGTCGGATTGATCGAACCCTCGTCGTACCGGCCGTAGAGATCGCCGATGCGCGGGGGGCCGCCAAACCGGTCGCGGGCGGAAAGGTAATAGGTGCCGCCCTTGGGAAGGAAAACGATGAAATTGCCGTCGGGACCGGTCCGTTCGCTGACGTACTTGGGGCGCTCGGACATCTGCACGTAGGTGTAGACGTGGACGCGCGTTCCCTGGACCGGGTTGCCTTCGGAGTCGCGAACCTTCCCGGAAATCGCCGTCGTCCAGTCTTTCGGCGGCTGGAATGAAGACTTGTATTCCGAGTCTTCCTTGACGTTCATGACGAGGTTGAGAACGACCTTCCCGTCGGAACCGACCGTGATGTCGACCGGTTCGCTGCGGCGATCGCCGGCCGTCAGCGGGCCGCCGTTTTCGTTCGTCGCGCGCCTGCGGGCGACGACGGTGTAGGAACCCGGCGCGAGATCGACGGAGAACGCGCCGTCGGACAGCGTCGACATGGGCGTGATCACTTCGGCCGGGCCGTGCGGCGTCACGCCTTTTTTGTAAACGTAGAGGAACGCGTTGTCGGCCGGGGCGTAGATCGTTCCGGTGACGCCGGCTTTTCCGGCGATCTTCTGCGCCGCGCAACCGCTCAGGGAAAACGCCGTCACCACGAAAAGGGCGATGGCAACCCGTGTCAGACGTCCGTTCATCTTTTAAAAACCTCCGTTGAGAAGAAACCGCGCGGGATGTGGCGGTGGATGCGCGTCAGCCGTAAACCGCCTGGAACAGGTAGCCGCTCGCAACCGCAGCCGCAAGCCCGACCGACAGGTAGAGCACGAACGCGCGCCTTTCGTAGACGCCGGCCAGCGTCGCGATCGCCGGAATGCTGGTGACGGGCCCGCCGATCAGCATCGCCATCCCGGCCCCGGGGCTCATGCCGGCGGCAAGAAGGCCCTTGATGACGGCCGGTGCGGCCATCTGGTGGATCGGAAGCGGAACGGAAAGCAGCGTGGCGAACAGGACCGCCAGCACCGACTTGCGTCCCAGCAGCGGCTCGACCAGGTTGAGCGGCAGGTAATAGGTGATCAATGCCTGGATGAGGAGCGCGGCGAGCAGGAACTTGCCCACGCCGAACGCCATGTCGCGAAACCGCTCGAGGAAGAATACGAACCTGTTTTCCCGTTCGTGGACGTGCCCGTCGTCACACTCTGCGCTCTTGAAGCATCCTGCGTTGACGATCTCTTCGAACCCGGGGCGGACAGCGCCGTCGCGGTCGTACATTTTTTCGACCTTGAAACTCGTGCCGGAAAGGATGCCGCGCGAGGAAAGCCACCGGGCGATGAATCCGGCCGACAGGCCCACCATCGCCGCGACCGCCAGCTTCCACAGCGCCCATACCCATCCGAGCTGCCCCACCGTGACGATAAAGGCGTCGGGAGCCATGAGCGGAGAAGTGATGAGCAGCGCGAGCACCGGCGCCAGCGGAACACCGGCGGCCGACAAGGCGATCACGACCGGCATGATTCCGCAGGAGCACAAGGGGGATATCAGCCCTGCCCCGACTCCCACGAAGATCGCGGCGCGGTCGTAGCGGATCAGGGAGGCCCTGATACGGCGGTCCCACTTCCAGGTCTTGATGAGAGCCGCGAAGACGACCCCGGCCAGGTAATAGGGCCAAAGCGTTCCGGCCTGGGCCAGGAACAGATCCTTGATGATCGGCAGGTCGTTCATCATTACATGTTACCGGTAAAGGTTGTAGGGAAGCACTTTCTTTCCCTTGGCGTCGCGGTAGAGCACCCGTTCGCCGGTGATGTTCTCGAGCGCCCGTGCCGACCATTCGCGCACGTTGGGGTCGGCATCCTCGAGCGTCTTGCGCAATGCCCCCTCGGCCGGTTTGGCGATCAGGATGCCGAGCGACCAGGCGCATTCGACTCGGACGCCGGTCTCGCCTTCGAGGAGCCACCTTTCGAGCGGTACGTAGCATTTGACCGTTCCGCATTTCGAGAGCGCTCTCGCCGCCGCCGCCTGAATTCCCGGAATCTTCTCCTGGTCGAGCACCGCCAGGATTGCATCTTCGGCCCGCGTGTCCTCGATGTCTTCGAGTGCCCGCAGCATCCCTTTGCGCGCCCGACCCGACGAGGACGGCAGAGCCGACACGATGGCCGGCGTCGACTTTCTGCCGATGTTGATCAGCGCCCGGGTCGAAGCCTTGACGACGCTCTCGTTGCGGTCGGTCAGCGCCGCTACGAGAATGGGAACGGAATCGGGGTTGCGGATCTCACCGAGCGCCCAGGCGGCGATATATCGCCTGGGGCGATCGCTACGAAGAAACGCGGTAAGCCGGGGAACCGCCTCCTGTGCGCGGATTTCTCCCAACATGCCGACCGCCAGTTCGGCAAGGGCAGGATTTGGATCGTCGAGCGCCTCCATCATCGGGGCAATCGCCTTGGGGCCGAGCGTGGAAATGACCCGGATCAACCGTTCGTTGTCTTCGGTCGCGAAAAACGGGAGCAGCGCCCGGACTTTGGCCGGATCGCCCGCCTTCGCCTCTTCGACGGCGCGTTCGGCATCCGTCGAGAACGGCGTGCCCGGCATCGTGGTGTGGACTCCCCTCTCGCCGGCCGAACCGCAAGCCACGGCAAGGAGGCAAAAAAGGCCTGTTGCCGCCCACCGGCCCATGTGACGATCTGCCTTCATGAATCCTCCGTCCCCGGATAAAGAAAAGCCCCGCCGCACGAGAACCGGCAGCGGGGCGAGTGACTTTATAAATTATGCGTCGGGTTGGCCTTGCCGCTACTCGGTCTCGCGAATCTCGTAGACCTTGCCTTTCTTCACGTTCTGCCGGACCACGATGCCGCTCGGGAAAGTCAGCTCGGCGGTATACTCCCCGTCACCGGGAACACCGAAGTGCACTTCGAGCGGGGGACATGCGCAGAAGCCGTTGGCGGTCATCACCTGCCGGAAGCCCACCAGCTTGCCAGTTGCGTCGAGGAGACGGACCTTGGTGCCGACCGCATCGCGCGTGGAGCGCAGCTTGCGGGAGGCATCGGCGTACGTCGTTCCCACGGCCTTGACCTTGATAAAGTTGCCGTCGTTCTGGTCGTTTCGGTAAATGCGCGGACCGACTTCCCAGTTCATGACCGCGAGGTCGAGGTCGCCGTCGTTGTCCATGTCGAAGAACGCGACGCCCTTGGTGCGGATCGTCTCTAGCTTCATGGACGGATACTTGTCGACGATGTCGGTGAAGGTCCCGTTGCCGTTGTTGTGGTAGAACTGGTTCGAGAACTTGCAGTCACCCTCGTACATGCTCTGGTAGCCGCTGTGGTCGGTGTCGCCGAACGCAGTGCCCTTGCCCCAGCCGTTGTGCGCGGTGCCGGATTCCTTCGAGACATCGCGGAACGTGCCGTTGCCCAAGTTGAGCATCATCTTGTTGCCGCCGACGTAGTTCGAGATATACATGGAGAGGAAGCCGCTGTTGTTGATGTCGCCGATGCCGGCTCCCAGCGTCCAGGCGCCGTTGGTGACGCCCGCTTCCTGGGCCACGTCCTTGAAGGTGCCGTCGCCCATGTTCTTGTAAAGAAGGTTGCGGCCCACGCCCGGATAGCGACCGGTGGAAACGTAGATGCTGTCCCAGCCCGACCCGTCGAAGTCGAATGCCACGCTGCTCCAGGACCAGGTCCCGGTACCCACGCCCGATATTTCGCTCACGTCGACGAACTTGACGTCCTGGGGGCCGGTGCCGGTGGAAACGTTGCGGAACAGCACGTTGTGCTGGCCGACGCCGTAGTTGGAACAGTAGATGTCGAGACGACCGTCCTTGTCGTAGTCGAACATCATCGAACCGTAGGTGAAGGCCTTGAGGCCGACGCCGGCGGATTCGGTAATATCGATGAACTTTACGTGACCCGGCGTACTTGCATTGTAATAGAGACGGTTGGACTCGATCTCGTAGCGACCGCCCTTGGCGACGTAAAGATCGGGCTTCCCGTGGTTTGCGACGTCCCCGAAGCAGGAACCCATGGCGTAGCCGGTTTCGGCCAGTCCGGCCTGTTCGGTCACGTCCTCGAACTTGCCGTTGCCCTTGTTAAGATAAAGGTGGCTCGGGCCCCCTTTGTTGGAAATGAAGATGTCGAGGAGACCGTCGCCATCGACGTCGGCTATCGCGACACCCTTGTTTCGGCCGTTGAGGGCCATGCCGGAATCGGACGTGATGTCGACGAACGGTTCTGCCAGCGCGAAACCGGCGAACCCGGCGACGATCATGACCGGGGCAAACGCATACTTCCAGATTTTTGTCTGGAGTCCCATCCTCATCTCCTTGAAAGGGCTATGGCGGTTCAGTTTCTGCGTTACAGCTACCGTCAGCAGGGATGAACGGTGGACGAACCGACGACTTTCGGGGCCGCGAAACGGATCTTTTTCATCTTTGCTTACCTCCTGGGGTAAATGTGTGTTGGGCGCCCTCGCGGGTCACCACGTTAAAGATTACACGCAATCTTCCGATATGTTACATCGTCGCCGAATATTTCGTCAAGCGCCGCCTCAGGCAGGGCCGAAGAAATGCCGGCGACCGGATAAAACGATCCCCGTAACGTTTCCTGTAACACAAATCGGGGTGGCTGTGATATAAGTCTAAAAATTATTTTCAGGAGGATGTCAGGAAATGACCCGCAGAGCCCTTTCCCTTTGCTTGACCGCCGCGCTGGCGATCCTGGTCACGGTTCAGCCCGCTGCGGCTTTCTTCGGCGGAGGCGGGGGCGGCATGAAGGAAGGCGATCCCGCACCTGATTTTTCCGCCCAGACAATCGACGCCCAGCCCTTGAACTTCGCGCAACTCAAGGGCAAGAAGGTCGTGGTCCTCGACTTCTGGTCCATCTACTGCGCATCCTGCGTCGAGGAAATCCCCAGGCTGGTCGAGATCTACAACGAGTTCAAGGACAAGGGGCTCGTGACCATCGGCGTCAATCTCGATTCGTTCGGCACCCAGCGCGTCGTCAAGTTCATGTCGGGGATGCCTACCAAGATCACCTTTCCCGTCATCATCGACAAGGACCACAAGGTCGCCACCGCGTTCAACGCGATGGTCCTTCCCACGACCCTCGTCATCGGGGCCGACGGGAAGATCAAGTTCTACCACGTAGGTTATAAAGCGGGCGACGAAAAGCTCATCCGCACCGTCATCGCCGATGCCGTGAAACAAATCAAGAAATGAGCGAGGGGCGCATGTTCCGCAAACAAATCAACCTGGCAATCATCAGTCTGGTCGTCCTCACCGTCCTCACCGGATCCGCATCCGCCGCTGAAAAACCCGGGGCATTCACCAAGATTCCCACGGTCAAGGGCATCGAGACGCTCAAGGCCGGGGCAAAAGCGCCCGACTTCACCGTGACCGACCTCGGCGACAAGGAATTCCGCCTCAAGGACTCGCTCGCCAAAGGTCCCTCGCTGCTCTTTTTCTGGTCCTTTTTCTGCGGACCGTGCCGCGAAGAGATCCCGATGATCAACGAGATGAACAAGACGTACCAGGCCAAGGGCCTTTCGGTCGTCGGCATCAACCTCGATGGCCGCGACATGAAAAAGGCTGTCGACAAGTTCTACGTCGCCGAGAAGCTGACGTTCCGCATCGTCTTCGACGAACTCGTCGGCGACGCCTTCGCGGTGGCCGATCCCTACGGCGTGGCCGGAACGCCCGCCCTGTTCCTCGTCGACAAGGACGGCACCATCTCCTTCAGCATCGTCGGAGCCGTCACCGGCGAACAGCTCCGGAAAGAAATCGACAAGGTCGTAAAGTAATCACTTAGCCGGGTTGCCGGGTCAGACGCCTGCGGTGCCTCCTACACCGAAATCGAGCCTGATCCGCAACCCGGCGCTTCCTCCCGGATCTTCCACCGGCAGCAGCGTTCCGGCAAAGCCCCTCCCGGGATTCTCCCGGCCGCTCCTGGTCCTCACCTTAGTCTTCGTCATCCTGCTTTTTCCGCTCCTCCGGGGCGAAACCGAGCCGCGCTGGGACGCCCGCGACATGATCTACCCGTCCTTCGCCTACTCGGCCGATTCATTCACCGGTGGGCACCTTCCACTTTGGGATCCCTACTCCGACTGCGGATACCCGTTTCACGCGGAACCGGGCACACCGGCCTGGAACCCCCTGACCGCGCTGCTCGGCATGCTGTTTTCCGATACGGGCACCGGTTTCATCTGGTACTGGCTCATCCACTGGTGGTGGGGCGGGGCGGGCATGCTCCTGTGGGCGAGGAAGCGGGGAGCGGGAACACCCGGGGCGCTGATCGCCGCTGTCGCCTATGCCTTTTCCGGCTTCTTCATCGGCCACGCCGAACACACGTCGTTCATCGTCCTCGCAGGCTGGCTGCCCTGGATCTTCCATCTGTCCGAGGAGGCGGTCGAAACGGGCCGGACCGACCGGGCGCTGCTGGCGGGGGCTGCCTTCGGTTACGCATGCCTGAGCGGCTATCCCGGATTCATGCCCTTCACCGGCCTCGCCCTCGGCCTCTGGCTGCTCTCGAGGCATCTGGCCGATAACCCCTCCGGGACGGCCGGCGGCATGGGCGTCCGTGCGCTCCCGGTCCTCAAGACGCTCGCCCTCGCGGGCATCGTCGCGGTCGTCGTGTGGTCTCCTTCGCTGCACGCCTTCTTCGTCGAAGGAGGCGGCTACACCGAGCGGGTCGCGGCGCTGGCCCCCGAGATCGCCAACCAGCTCGGCCCGTTCCCTCCCTCCGCGTTCTTTTCCCTCTTCTTCCCGTTCGCGGGCATCCTCGGGAGGGATGCGATTCCGACCGACATTTCGATGTCCAACGGCTACGTCGGAATTTTCGTCATCCCCCTCGCGTTGACCTGGTTCCTCCGAAAGGAAGGAAGCCGGCGTCCCTGGGGTTTTGCCGCATTCCTCTTTTTCATGCTTCTCGTTTCGATCGGAGGCCGTGCCGGCCTTCGCACGCTCCTTTACTACGCCTTCCCCCCCCTGCGGTTCATGCGCTTCAGCGCCCCCTTCCGCCTGTTCTGGATCATGCCGCTATGCCTGGCCGGCGGCCAGGGCTTCGGGATCCTGGTTACGCAGGCGAAGGAGCGCCTCCTGGCCCTCAAGATCCTTGCGGGCTGGGGCTGCGTCGCGGTGGTCTCCGCCCTCGTGCTCGACCGCTTCCTCGGGTCGGCCGGCGTCGAGACCGCGAGCATGGCCGGCACGCTCTACGCGCCCGCATTCATCCTGTTCGTCTTCTTCGCGGCCGTCCTGCTCATCTGGTCGCGCGAAGCGCCCGGAAAGCCGGGAAGCCCTCTCGTCCCGATGCTGCTCGCGGCGCTCGTGTTCTGCGACATGGCGGCCCATCTCCGAAACAACAGCCCGACCGTCTGGGCTCCGAGCGACACGATCCGACAGGCCGAGGCCGTTCACCGGCGGGACACGCTGATCCCTGGCGATCCGGGGCCGCGCCTCCCCCCGCTCCCTTACGGCTTCTTCAACGTCCACCTCCTGCTCAAGGCGCCCGTCTCCCGCAGCTACGTGACGATGCTGTCCAAGGGATTCGACGAAGGGATCGCCGGCAAGGGAAGCCGATTCGTCGAGGTGCTGCAGGCCGCCCCGCGCTTCTGGCTCTCGCCGGGGGTCTCTCCCCTTCCGTCGCGCGACGAGGCGATCGAGACGCTCCGCCGGACCGGAGCCGGAGACAACGTCCCGCTGTTCGTCGATGGTGCCGCGGCTGCCGGGCTCGGACGGGGAAGCGTCGTCCCCGGCACGTTCGGCGCCGTCCGTACGGTTCTATACTCGCCGGAACGGGTCGACCTTTCCGTCGACGTCCCCGGGAAGGCCGTCGCATTCCTGGCCAGCACCGAGCGGATCACGGCAGGCTGGCGGGTCCTGGTGGACGGCGTCCGTCAGGATCCTGTCCGGACCAACCTTTATTTTCGCGGAGTCCCCCTCCCCCCCGGGCGCCATTCCGTGGTATGGGAATACAAGCCGTCACGGCTTTTCCCCATGCTGGCCTTTTCATTCCTGACGCTGCTCCTGTGCGCGTCAGCCCCCGCCCTCCGGAAAATCGGCGGGAGATTCCGATCCCGGGAGGCGTCCGGCCGATGAAGCGCATCAGCATCATGACGCCCTGCTACAACGAGGAGTCCAACGTCCGCAACCTCTATGACGCGGTCAAGGCCGTGTTCGACGAGCTGGGCGAAGGGTACGAGTACGAGCACCTGTTCATCGATAACGCCTCGACCGACCGCACCGTTGCAATCCTCAAGGAAATCGGCACGGGCGACCCCCGCGTCAAGCTGATCGTCAACACGCGCAACTTCGGATCCATCCGATCTCCCCACCACGCCCTGCTGCAGGCGACGGGCGACGCGGTGGTGTTCCTCGTGGCCGACCTGCAGGACCCTCCCGCGATGATCCTCGACTTCGTCCGCAAGTGGGAGGAAGGCTTCAAGATCGTCATCGGGGTCAAGTCGCAGAGCGAGGAATCCGCCGCCATGTTCGCGGTCCGGAAGGCGTACTACAACATCGTCACGCGGCTATCCGAGGTCGAGCTCATCAAGAACTTCATGGGATTCGGGCTCTACGACCGCGAGGTCATCGAGACGATCCGGCAGTTCGGCGATACCTACCCCTATTTCCGGGGGCTCGTCTCCGAGACCGGTTATCCGATCCACCGCATCGAATACACCCAGAGCCGGCGCAAGCGCGGGATCACGAGCAACAACTTCTACTCGCTCTACGATTTCGCCATGCTCGGCATCACGAACCACTCCAAGGTGCCGCTGCGGCTGGCCACGCTGCTCGGGTTCGCCACCTCGTGCGTCAGCCTCCTGGTCGCGCTGGGCTACTTCGTGGCGAAGCTGCTCTTCTGGAACTTCTTCACGCTGGGCACCGCACCCCTCATCATCGGGATGTTCTTCTTCGGCTCCGTCCAGCTGTTCTTCATCGGCATCATCGGCGAATACATCGGCGCCATCCACACCCAGGTGATGAAACGGCCGCTGGTCGTCGAAAAAGAACGCTTCAACTTCGACCGCAGATGAGCGCCCCCGCGTCCCCCCGCATCCTGGTCTGCATGCCCGCATGGCACGAAGAGCGGTCGATCGCCGCAATCGTCCTTGCGCTGCGAGACAAGCTTCCCTACGACATCCTCGTCGTCAACGACGGCTCGCTCGACGACACTTCCGGCACCGCCCGTCGGGCCGGCGCGATCGTGCTCGACCTCCCCTGCAACCTGGGGATCGGCGGCGCGGTCCAGACCGCCTTCCTCTACGCCCGGGAGGAGGGGTACGACATCGTCGTGCGGATCGACGCCGACGGCCAGCACGAGATCGCCGACATTCCCG
The DNA here is from genome assembly GCA_025357175.1 of Deltaproteobacteria bacterium. Taxonomy (GTDB): domain Bacteria; phylum Desulfobacterota; class Deferrimicrobia; order Deferrimicrobiales; family Deferrimicrobiaceae; genus JANXPS01. The sequence goes on from JANXPS010000005.1 coordinate 11,786, forward strand.
CGGTGCTCGCGCCGATCCTCGAGGGGCGCGCCGACGCCGTCATCGGCTCCCGCTTCCTCGGCGAGACCGAATATCGCGGCACCTTCATGCGCCGCTTCGGCATCCGCTATTTCTGCACGCTGGTGCGCACCTTCACCGGCTACCGCGTCACCGACCCCACGTCGGGCTTTTTCGCGATCAACCGCAAGCTGATCGAGTTTTACTCGCAGCACTACCCGTCCGACTACCCCGAGGTCGACGCCTACATCCTGATGCACCATCTCAAGGCGCGGGCGACCGAGGTGCCGGCCCGCATGTATGCCAGGGCCGAGGGGAAATCGTCCATCACCTCGCTCGGGGCGGTGTATTATATGGTCAAGGTGACGCTCTCCTTCATCATCAACTGCCTCCGGAGATTCGGTTGAACCGTGTCACGATTATCGCCGCGCTGGCCGCAATGGCGCTGGTCGGCTACATCCTCGAGATGGTCCGCCGCCGCAAGCTGCGCGAGGAATATTCCATCCTTTGGCTCTCCGGCGGATTGGTCATGCTCGTCCTCGTCCTGCGGAGGGACTGGCTCGAAATCGCGTCCCAGGCGGTGGGCATCTTTTATCCCCCCTCGTTTCTGTTCCTCGTCGCGATCTTCTTCATCCTGCTGATCCTGATCCACTTCTCCATCACCGTTTCCCGCCTCTACCAGATGAACAAGCGGATAGCGCAGGAGATCGCGCTCCTTAAAAACCGCGCCGCGTCGAACCATGCCCCCACCCCGGAGTAGGCGGATCGCCATCCTCGGCGCGACAGGGCACATCGCCAAGTCGCTCACCGAAGGATTCCTGCGCGGCGGACGCCACAGGCTGCTGCTGTTCGCGCGCTCCCCGCAGCGGGCGGGGGCTTTCCTCGAGCGGATCGGCCTTCCCGGTGCCGCTCCCTGCCTCGGCTTCGACGATTTCCCCGGGTGCGACTGCGACGCCGTGATCAACTGCGTCGGCATCGGAGACCCGGGCGGACTGCGCGACGCGGGCGCCGACATATTCAAACTGACCGAGGCATTCGACAACCTGGCGCTCGACTACGTGACCCTTCATCCCGACGCCCGGTACATCAACGTAAGCAGCGGCGCCGCGTACGGCGGTGAATTCATCGAACCCGCCGGAGAGGCCACGCCGGCCCGCTTTCCCGCGAACGCGATCGGGCCGGCCGACGGGTACGGCATCTCGAAACTCAACGCCGAGGCCAAGCACCGCGCGCTCCCGCATCTGCCCATCGTCGACCTCCGGGTGTTCGGCTTTTTCAGCCGCCACATCCCCCTGTCCGCCCGTTTCCTGATGAGCGAGGCGCTCTCCTCGATCATCGCCGGCCGGACGCTCGAAACCGGGCCGGACGACATCGTCCGCGATTACATCCATCCGGCCGACCTGCTGTCGCTGGTCGAGGCGTGCCTGGATACCGAACCGCTGAACGACGTGTTCGACGTCCGCAGTCTCGCACCCGCGCGCAAATTCGACATCCTTCGACTGCTCGAAGAGCGGCACGGTCTCAGGTACATCCTTTCCGAAGACGCGCATTTCCGCTCGGCAACCGGCATCAAGCCCAATTACTTTTCCACCAGCAGCCGGGCCTCGGCGCGTCTCGGCTTCCAGCCGCGCTTCACCTCGCTCGAGTGCGTCGGGCATGAGTCCGACGCCATCCTGGCCGGGCACGAAATCAACCCCACGAACGGAGTTCATCCATGAAAGTCGTCCTCCTGGCGGGGGGCTACGGCACCCGCATCAGCGAAGAGTCGCACCTCAAGCCCAAACCCATGATCGATATCGGCGACCGCCCGATCCTGTGGCACATCATGAAGATCTACTCGAGCTACGGCTTCGACGATTTCGTGATCTGCCTCGGCTACAAGGGGCACGTCATCAAGGAATATTTCGCGCACTATTTCCTGCATCAGTCCGACGTCACCTTCGACTTCCGAGACGGCAACCGGCGGGTCGTGCACAGCCACACGGCCGAACCGTGGCGCGTCACGCTCGTGGACACCGGACTCGAGACCATGACCGGCGGGCGGCTCAAGCGGATCGCCCCCTACATCGGCGACGAACCGTTCATGATGACCTATGGCGACGGCGTAGCCGACATCGACATCCACGCGCTGACGGCTTTCCACAAGGCGCACGGCCGGAAGGCGACGCTCACGGCGGCCCAGCCCGGCGGCCGCTTCGGCGCCCTGCACATCGGTGACGACAACGCGGTGCTCGGCTTCCGCGAGAAGGCCCGCGAAGACGGGGGCTGGGTCAACGCCGGGTTCCTGGTCCTCGAGCCGTCGGTCTTCGACCTTCTCGAAAACGACGAAACCGTTTTCGAGAAGGGACCGCTCGAACATTTGGCCGCCGAAGGGCAGCTCGCCGCCTACCGGCACACCGGCTTCTGGCAGCCGATGGACACGCTGCGCGACAAGATCCTGCTCGACGAAGCCCTCAAGAACGGGAGCGCCCCTTGGAAGCGGTGGTAACGCCCGCCCGCATCGACGCGGGGTTCTGGCGCGGGCGCCGCGTCTTCCTGACCGGGCACACCGGCTTCAAGGGGTCCTGGCTCTGCATCCGGCTCCACATGCTGGGTGCCAAAGTCACC
>JANXPS010000066.1 GCA_025357175.1 Deltaproteobacteria bacterium
CAGTTGAGACAGAGCGCCTTCCCGATGAACCGCTTCTTGCGGTTGATTCCGTGGCCATCCTCCATCGCGTCGTGGCAGGTGATGCAGGTGATCTTGCCATCCTTGTCGAGCGGAAGCTCTTCGGGAGACTTCATGTCGGGAGCAACGGCGATCTTCACCGGATGCATGTGGCCGTAAGCGGAATGGCAGGAGCTGCACAGGGCCACGATATCGCCCCCGAACTTGAGTTTTGCCTCGCGCCGGACACCGGCTCTGACGGCGCCGGGGGCGACCGTATGGCAAACCAGGCACGCCTTGGGATCGTTCTTTTTCCCGTGGGGATTTTCGACCTTCCCCTTGGCCATCGCCCCGGAAACCGCGACCGCGACGAGCAACCCCGCCGCAACCAGCATGCCCGTCCGTTTTACCCATTTCGAAACACGCATCGGCCATCCTCCTGAATGCGCCTCTCCCCCCGTCGCCTGCCCGGTAAGATCGACGCCATTTTTCCCGTTTATTTTCAACTTTATAAAAAAGGGCCACGAAAGTAAAATGGTTATCCTTGTCCCCAGGCAAACCATTCGGAGGAAACCGCATTAATGGTCCGTAAAACAGTCAAAGCGCTCATCCTGCCGGTCATGCTGGCCCTGCTGGCATCCGGTTGCTTCGTCGCAACGGCCCGATACGAGGAGAAGGTCGCCGAATCCGACACCTTGCGGGACGCCCTCGCGACGGCGAATCGGGAAAAAAGCGCCCTGACGGAGCGCAGCGAATCACTCAAGAAACAGCTCGCGGACTCCAGGGAGACCGCCGAAAATTGCGCCGTCAAGGCAAAAGGCCAGGAGGCCGAGCTTTCCAGGCTGACCGGAGAGCTCTCCGGCGCCAAGCGCAGCTACGAGGGGACTCGCATCACCCGGGAAGAGCTGATCACCGAATTGATGGAAAAGGAAAAAACGACGGGCAAGCGAATCCAGGAATTGTCCGCCAGGGCGCAATCGTGCGAGGCCGACAGCGAAAAGCTGAAGAAAGAGCTCGATCGCACCCGGCGCGACATCTCCTCCCGGGACGAAGAGATCGCCAAGATCAACGCCAAACTTGAAAAATCCATGGGCGACGAGGGAGTGCGCCGCGAGCGCGACACCCTGCTCGGGCGGGTCGAGCGATTGACCGAAGACCGCAAATCCGAAGAAAAGCGCCGGGACGCCAGACTCGAGGCGGCGGTTGCGAAGATCAAGGATGCGGCTCCCGGCACGGCCACGGGGGGATCCGGAGGGGTTCTTCGCGTGGCGCTCGCCGAGAAGGGTTTTTTCAGGCAGGGGGGGCAGGAACTGTCCGACTCCGGCAAATCGGTCATCGCGGAAATCGTCGCCACGCTCGTCGATTTTCCTTCGAGCCGGCTCGTGATCAACGCCTTTCCCGACGGCAAGGCGATGAAGGCGATCGTCACGGCCGTCACCGAAGGGGGTAAAGTGGCGGCAGACCGGGTGGTCGCCGGGACTCGCGACAAGGATGCGGGCGCCGAACTGCTGCTGGTCGTCCCTTGATGCGTCAAACCACCGGGGCGGCGGGGGGAATGCTCTCGAAGCGGAGGCGGCGTATCCGGTATCGCCCGGTCTCGGACACCGTCACCCGGTACCCGTCCGCCAGGAACGCCACCGGGCCTTCGGGCACGTCCTGCAGCCGGTCCAGCGCGAAGCCGCCAGCCGTTTCGTAGGCCGGGCTCATCGGAATATCGATGCCGTACGTGTCCCGCAGCAGTCGCACCGGCGTCGAGCCGGAAACCGACAGGGCGCCGTCCTTTTCCCACTCGGGCAACTCGTCGGTTTCCTCACCGTCCGAAAGCCGTCCCAGGATCTGCTCGATCACGTCGTGCAGCGTGATGATTCCGCACAGTTTTCCGTGTTCGTCGATCACCACCGACAGGTGCGGGCGGCTTCGCTGGAAATGGCGGAGAAGGTCGGCCACCCGCATCGAGTCCGGGACATAGCCCGGCTTGCCCGTCAGCGTCTCCCAACCCGCCTCGGCCTCCGGCCGAAACAGACTCTGGGTCTGCAGGATTCCGGTCACCGACTCCCCGTCCGGCGACAGCACCGGGTAGCGCGAAAAACCGGTTTTTCCGATCACCGCGCCGACTTCCGCGAGCGACATCCCGATGCGCAGGAAGGCCACGTCGGATCGGGCCGTCATCCCCTCGGCGACCGTCGTATCGCCGAAGCGGAGTACGCCTTCGATCATCCTTTCCTCGACCGGGTCGATCGTTCCATGCTCCGCGCCCTCCTCGATCACATCGAGGATTCCTTCCTCCGAACCGAAACGGATGTCCATCAGTCCTTCGGGGGAATAGCCGGAACCGAACAGCCATTTTCCGACACGATCGAGCGCGCGTCCGGCGATCCCCGCCGCTCTCAGCGACCGGACCGACCATCCGCCGCCCCGGCGGATCGCGTCCCAGGGATGCAGCATCACCCCCTGCGTCGCCAGGTGTTCGAACAGGAAAACCAGCAGGAGCCAGGTCAGCGACCACCCCAGGGCGGCTGCGGCGCCGGCCCATTCCGTCCGCGACTGCCCGAACGCGAAAGCGCCCGCGCCGGCGAACAACGCCGAGAGGGCCTTGAGGATCGCGGCGGCGGCCCAAAGCGCAAACGGGTGACGGGCCGACGGATCGCGAACCGCCGACAGCATCCTCGCCGCGAGCGGATCATCCGGGGCCATCTCCTCGAGCCCCTCCTCACCCAGAATCAGCAGGGCGGAGCGCAGCGCGGTGACCGCCGCCCCGGCCGCCGCGAGCG
>JANXPS010000116.1 GCA_025357175.1 Deltaproteobacteria bacterium
CCCTCGGCCGCAACATGGCCTGGCTGCTGAAGGCGCTTGCCGCGGCGAAGGAGACGCCGTAGTTCGAAAACCCGCTATGGATTCAATCGATTTGCCGCTCTGATCGGATTGCCCAAAAGACCAGAGGGGTGCAAGCAGGCACTCCTCTGGCACATCCGTGGGAAAAGGGGTATGGAACGCATCCCCGCCGCGGCGTCTGTAATTCATCCGTCACTCCCTACCCCTTGGGCCGTTCGCCGAGAGGGCAGGGAGATAACCGACACCTTCATTAGCGCGTTGAAATCACTCCTTGGTCATATCGGCCTGAAAGGCCGCTTGATTCGGTCGTCCTTGTCGGACATCGTCAACTATCGATGAGACGGCATGGCCGCTCCATGTTTTGGGCTTTAGGCGGCGGTGGTTTCCCTCGGGAACCAGGTCGTCAACTGCTTGCGTAATCGAATAAACGCCGCGTCAGAACATTTCTTGAGACTGATCTTCTCGGCGATCATTTGATAAAGTACGGAAGACCGGGGCTTGGCCAATTCGCGCAAAGCGGCTTCGAGGGATTCTTTCGGCCGCCCGGGTTTATCATTGCGCACGAAGGAAAAGTCTTTCCGGCGAAGCCATTCCCGGAGATGTTCACCCGGAGGCCACTCAAGCGCATTTTCGATGGCGTGATCCGAGCCCCAGACCCAGACATCAAGTTCCGGTTCGATGACGATCGATTTGGCTCCCTGATCCCATTGCAGTTCCAACCGCTTGTCCAATTCGGCTTCCAATGAGACCGCATCAGGCAGGGCAGTGCCGCTTCCCTCGAAATCAAGGACCAGCAGGGCGTGACGGAATCTACGCCGTTGCAAGGCCAACAAATCCGGCCCTGTTTTACGGGCACCTCCGTCCTTCCCCGAATGAACCACGAAATCGATTTCGATCTCGCGAATCCCCAGCGCTTTCGGACGTGATAACGCTCCCTGCAAGGCGTACTTGGCGTTTTTATCCGCCACCAGGAGAACGAGATCTTTCATGTCGGGATTCAGCTCAAAATTCCGGAGGCGAATAGCACACCGAGGTCCGGTTCGCCCTGTTTCCAATCCCGCAAGGCGGGATGCCGGTCCCCCGAGATGATGTCTGTAGCACCGGAAGCGTCCTTGGCGAAACACAGGATGTCGCGCGGTTCCAGCATGTTCAATGCAACGGGGCTATGCGTGGCCACGAGCACCTGGCTTTTATAGATGGAGGACAACGATTGCAGGACCGTTTCCAGGGCGTGTGGATGAATCCCGTTTTCTGGTTCTTCGATCAGGAAGACGCCTTCTAGATCGTGAAGGTAGGCAGGAATCGTCAGCGTCAGCAACCGCAAGGTTCCATCCGATACCAACCATGAGGGAACTTTGGCGCCGTTCATGTACTCGACAGTAAGATATCGGTGCTTGTTTTCCGGAAGTTCGATCGTATCGATATCCTTGATATCTTCCAAGGCGGTCCGGACGTGGTCTACCCAGGCGCGGAAACGTTTCGTGTCCTTCCGCAATTCCGCGATGACCCAAGGCAGATTCGACCCATCCGTTTGAAATCGCCGTCCGAGACCTGGCGGACTCGGTTGCCGGATCACCTTGCTGTTCAGCACGAATGTTTGGACGCCCTTTTCAAGCAAGTTGCGAAACCAGGTGCTAACGGGGAAACTGTCGGAATCGGCTGGGATGTTTGCCAATGCACTTGTCGTTCGGCCCAATTTGTACGATGGTTTGAACGATCGTTTCTTCCCGTCAGGATAGTAGTTGTCGTTCCCCCCAAGTCGCTTGTTTATAGCCATCTGAGCGGTCTTGCTCTGCCGAAAAAATATCGATTCGATATCCGCTTGGGACGCAGGGAATAGCTCTCGCTGCGCCGGTTTGGGTCCGGATTTTACATCCCGCAGCCAGAGTGTTTCATGGTCCAGCCCGATCTCGTTTGATCCTTCATCAAGCCCAATTTCCACTTCGTACCGGACGCGGTTGAATCGCTGTTTTTCTGCGCCCATCTCTTGTCGTACATGTTCGGGTATCTCCGCTTCGACTGCCAACTGGAAAGAGCGACCCTTACCCATCCAAATCAATTTCTCGAAATCGGGGCTTCGCTCCTGGACGGAAAGAAAAACATCACCTCTGTTCTTAACGAGATCGCCAAGAAAACCGATCACGTCAAGGTACGTTGTCTTTCCGCTCGCGTTCGGCCCCACGAGTGCGCGGAATGGTCCCATCGTCTGATCTACAGATTTCAGGCACCGAAATGAACGGGTCTGGATGCGTGTAAACATAATGGGATGATGTCCGATTTCGGGAGCGATTACAACTCGCCCCGAAAAGCCCGATGTTGGAGCGATACGAATAGGGTGTCGAGTTCGGCGAGAGAGGCGCGTTGAGCTGATCCCAGTTTTTCGATGGCAGCAATGCGGCATGCGAGGTCGTGTTGCAGTTCAAGCGGCGGGAAAGGCATGTCCAGATTTCGCAAGATAACCAAGTTGATGTTCTTCTGCGCGGACTCGGGCGCGCTGTCCTTCAACATCTAAACGCCTTCGTCCACCAGGCGTTGCCGGAGATGGTCAGCGTCTTCATCGGGCGGTCCCCGCCAGCAGCGACTTGACCTCTTCCACCGTCGGCACCCTGCCGGACAGCGCGACCTTCCCGTCGATCACGACCGCGGGCGTCATCATCACCTTGTAGGCTATGATCGCCTGGATATCCTTGACCTTGACGACCTCGGCAGCGACGCCCGCCTCGGCGACCGCCTGCCGGACCGCCGATTCGACCTTGTCGCACTTCGCACAACCCGAACCGAGCACTTCGATCTTCATCGTTCCCCTCCGTGGTGGCTTCAGATGATCGCGTTGAACAGGTAGCCGACGAGCAGGATGCCGGGTCGCGACGACGCCCGCGAAGACCGCGATCAGCCGGATCTTGAGCACCTGCCGCAGGATGATGAACTCCGGAAGCGACAGCGCGATGACCGCCATCATGAAGGCCAGCGCGGTCCCGAGCGCCACGCCCTTCCCGAGCAGCGCCTGGACGACCGGCAGGATCCCCGCCGCGTTGGAATACATCGGGACGCCGACGGCGACCGCGAACGGCACCGACCACCAGGCTCCCTTCCCGAGCACCCCGGCGAGCATCCCGTCGGGGACGTAACCGTGGATTCCGGCGCCGACCGCGATCCCCCCGACGACCCACGGCCACACCTTGCAGACGATCTCCTTTACGGCGTCCTGCCCGTGGCGTATCCGTTCCTCGAAAGGAACCGGCCCATCGTCGGCGGTGTCGTCGCCTCCCCGGATCGCCTCGAAGACCCACGGCTCCACGTGCTTCTCCATCTTCAACCGCCCGATCGTCCAGCCCGAGACGAACGCGACGAGCAGGCCTGTCGTCAGGTAAAGGAGGGCGATCCGCCAGCCGAACATCGCGAAGAGCAGCGCCAGCGCGATCTCGTTGACCATGGGGGCGGAGACGAGGAACGAGAAGGTGACGCCGAGGGGCACCCCCGCCGTGACGAAACCGATGAAGAGCGGGACGGCCGAGCAGGAGCAAAAAGGGGTGACGATCCCGAGCAGCGCGGCCAGCCCGTTCCCGGCGGACTCCCTGCGGCCGGACAGCAGGCGGCGCGCCCGTTCCGGCGTGAAGTATGACCGGACGACGCCGACGACGAAGACGACGAGCGTCAGGAGCATCAGCACCTTCGGCGTGTCGTAGAGGAAGAACTCGACGGCGCTCCCGAGGCGGGAACCGGATTGCAGGCCCAGCGCGCCGTAGGCGCCCCAGCGGGCAATCGAGGGCAAGACGGAATAAAGGCCCGTCCAGCCGAGCAGGAAGATCAGGGCATACAGGATGCGCGATTTCACGTGACCAACCTTTTCAGAACAGTTCGAGCGTGTAGCGGAGCGAATACCAGATCCCGACTGCTAGGAAGACGACCCCGGTCCCCTTGCGTGCCCACGCCTCCGCCGCCTGCATCCGTTCGTAGAGCGTGCCGACCTTCGCGGCCCCGAACGCCAGGACGAAGGCGAACGCGATGACGGGAACCGCGGTGCCGATCCCGAACAGCGTCGGCATCAGGAGCGGCGAGGCGTGGCGCACGGAGAGCGGGACGAGCCCTGCGAAGAAGAGCGCCCCCGAGATCGGGCAGAACGACAACGCGAAGAGGAATCCCAGGAGGAATGCCCCCGGCAACCCGCCCCGGTCGACCTTCTCCTTCGAGGCGGCGGAGGCGCCGAACGAGAAACCGGGGTCGATCAGCTTGAGCAGCACCATGCCCGCCAGGACGAGGATCGGCCCCAGAACCCGGTTCATCCGCGATTGGAGGAACGCGGACAGCCCGGGAATCGACAGGAGGCCCGCCACGATGACGAGCCCGACCAGCAGGTACGCCGCCGTCCGTCCGACGGTGTAGGCGAGGCCGGAGGCCATCACCTGCCGGGGGGACGAGAAGCGGGAGCCGATGAAGGAGACGGCCGCGACGTTGGTCGCCAGCGGGCACGGGGAGATCGAGGTGAGGACGCCGAGCCAGAAGGCGCTGCCGGCAGCGAACAGGAACGATTCCAACAAGCCTCCCGTCAGCGTTTTCCGATGAAGGACCGCAGGCGGCCCGTGACGTAGCTTTCGAGCGCCTTCTCGTCGTCGGTGAGTTCCCACACCTTGTCGAGCTGCTCGAAGCGGATGGCCTTCCCGCTCTTGTATTCGGCGAGGACGAGCGTCCGGTTCGGCATCTCGAAGTCGACCGTGTGGTGCGCGTTCTCCGGAAGCTCGATGTTCACGAGGCGCATGGCGATGCGTCCCGAGGCGACGTCGGCGGGAAAGCCTGACTCGATCGCCTGCCGGGAGACGCGCTCGATCGCCACGCACGACGTGCAGCGGGCGCGGCCGGTGAAGTAGATCGCCACAATGCGGTCCTTCGAGGCGATCTCGTCCGCCGAAGTGGTGGCGGCGATGCCTGCCGGTTTCGCACGCTGCCCCGCCGGGCGGAACGACTTGACCGCGAGGGCGACAACACAGATACCGACGAAGCCGAGCAGCAGCCACTTGAGGACAGAGCGGGCGGTCATCGTGACAACCCCATGGCTTCGAGCTGCTTCTCGATCTTCGACTTCGGGGTGACGACGCCGTCGAAGCGGCCAACCAGCTTTCCGTTGCCGTCGAAGAAGAGGATCGCCGGGATCATCGAGACGTTGTACTTGTCGACAACGGCCGACTCCTTGTTGACCATCACGACCTGCAGGACGACCTTGTCCCCGTACTTCGGCAGCGTCTCGTCGAGGATCCCTTTCTGCTGCTTGCACATCTTGCACAGCCCGAGGGTGAAGTCGGCGACCACGATCTTCCCTGCCTTGCGGGCCGTGTCGGCCGGGTCCGCCGCTTGGGCAAGCGACGAGGCGAAGAAGACCAGCAGGATGGCGAATGCCGTTCGAAGATTCATGGCCCGATCATCCGCCCTCCGTGGTAGATTGTCAATGCAATACTTTCCGAAATGAGGAAATGACATGGCGACGCTTGCCGAACACAACGCTGTCCTCAAGGCCGCGGCCGATCCGGTCCGGGTGCGGATTCTCAAGATGCTCGAAGGGGGGGAGCTCTGCGCCTGCCAGGTCGTGGCGGTTCTCGACCTGCCTGCCTCGACCGTCTCCAAGCACCTCTCCGTGCTCAAGACGGCCGGCCTCGTGCGGGAGCGCAAGGCGGGGAAGTGGGTCCATTACGGCCTTCCCGGCAGGGATGCGTCTCCCCTCGTGCGGCAGATCCTCAAAGGGATCCGCGGATGGCTGGTCGACGATCCCGTAGTTGCGGCAGATGCGGTTCGTGAGGCGCAAGCCCGGGACGCCGGGGCGGAGGCCGTCTGCGCGGCGGGAATGAAGCTCCCGAAGGGGAAGGCGTGCTGCACGCCGAACAACGGAGGTTCCCGATGACGCGCTGTTCCTGCGATCCTGGTCCTTGCAGACCATCCGGGCGGCTTTCCTTCATCGACCGTTACCTGACAGCGTGGATCTTCCTGGCCATGGGCGCCGGGATCGCCGCCGGGTACTTCTTCCCGGAAATCGTCCCGATGCTGTCCCGAGCGAGCATCGGAACCACCTCGATCCCGATCGCCGCAGGGCTGATCCTCATGATGTACCCGCCCTTCGCAAAGGTGCGGTACGAGGAGATGCCCGAGGTGTTCCGCAACGCCAAGGTGCTGGGGCTCTCCCTCGTTCAGAACTGGGTGGTCGGCCCGGTCCTGATGTTCGTCCTGGCCGCGCTGCTGCTCCCCGACAAGCCCGACTACCTGGTCGGTCTGATCCTGATCGGACTCGCCCGCTGCATCGCGATGGTCATCGTCTGGAACGAACTTGCGGAGGGGAGCACCGAGTACGCCGCCGGGCTGGTCGCCTTCAACTCGATCTTCCAGGTGCTCTTCTACAGCGTCTACGCCTGGCTCTTCATCTCAGTCCTGCCGCCGCTGGTCGGCCTGCAGGGAATCGAGGTGAACATCTCGATCGGGCAGATCGCCCGGAGCGTGTTCATCTACCTGGGGATTCCCGCGATCGCGGGCGCGCTGACTCGCTTGATCGGTGTGAAGCTCCTGGGAAAGGAGCGGTACCACCGGGAGGTGGTGCCGCGGATCAGCCCGATCACGTTGATCGCGCTGCTCTTCACGATCGTCGTCATGTTCAGTCTCAAGGGGAAGCTGATCGTCCAGTTGCCCCTCGACGTCGTCCGCATCGCGATTCCGCTCGGGATCTACTTCCTCGTCATGTTCCTCGTCTCCTTCCGGATGGGCCGATGGGCGGGCGCCGACTACGGGAAGACGACGACGCTCGCGTTCACCGCGGCGAGCAACAACTTCGAACTGGCGATCGCGGTGGCGGTCGCCGTCTTCGGCATCGACTCGGGCGCCGCTTTCGCAGCCGTCATCGGCCCGCTCGTCGAGGTGCCGGTGATGATCGCGCTGGTCAACGTGGCGTTCAGGCTGCGAAGGCGCTGGTTCGGCGGGGAAGGGCCGGCACCGGAACGTGTCGGAGGGTGTTGCTGATGGTGACGAAGCACTTTCACGGCGATCGAAAGGAGAAAGGAATGCGCATCGCACGACCGCTATCCCTCATGCTTGTCGGCTGCCTGTCATTACTCGTTCACTTCGCCCCGGCGTGGGCCGGCGCCGGTACGCCGCAGGAAATCCAGGCGGTTCTCTCCGCCAAAACGCTCCCGGCGCGGCTCGACGTCGTGGGGCTCGTAAAGGCCCGGAATCCGTCCAAGGGCGCCTTCGTTCTGGCCGACCGCGCCGCATGCTCCGATTGCCAGGGAAAAGGGTGCGCGCCGGCCCTGCTTCCGGTTCGGTGGGCCGGGACGCTTCCCGGTATCGCCGAGGCGGTTCGCGTCAAGGGAACGGTTCGGGATACGAAGGAGGGGAAATTCCTTTTTGCCGAATCGGTGGAGAAGGTGGCGAAATGAGGCGGGCACTTCCGTTTCTCACATCGATGACGGTGCTCCTCGCTTATGCGGGTTGGATCGTCTTCCGGCCGGAATCTGCCCCTGCTCAGGCGGGATGGGGAGTCGTCGAAAATCCGCTCGACGAGCGGTTGCGGGCGTTCCTCTTCGGAGACAAATTCTGGATGGCCGCCTCTTACGCCCTGTCGGCCGGATTCACGGTCTTCGCCTTGTCCATCTTCCATGAGAATCGCAGGAAGGCTGCCGTCGGAGTGGCGGGAGGCGTGGCTTTTGCCGGGGCGATCTACGGGCTGGGGTGCTTCATGCTCGGTTGCTGCGGATCACCCATGTTGGCGGTTTACGTAGGCCTGCTGGGAGCCCGGGGAGCGAAGCTGTCCGGGCCTCTGATGTTCGGAGTGACACTGCTATCCATCGCCTTGGGCGTCTGGATGCTCAAACGCAGGAAACGCTGTTGCCCCTCCGATCCGGCGAACACGACAAAATCGGGGTGCTGCTGATGGAAATAGCCGCCTGGAAGGAAGACGTAGACCGGATTCGAGCCCTTCATCCAAGGCACATCCTCTTCCTGTGCGTCGCGAACTCGGCACGAAGCCAGATTGCGGAAGGGGTGGCCCGGAAGCTCGCGCCGGTGAGCGTAAGGATATCTTCAGCCGGGTCGGTGCCGACGCGAATCCGTCCCGAAGCGGTCGCCGTGCTCGCCGAGATCGGGATCGACGCATCATCGCAACGATCGAAGGGCGTTGACGAATTCGAAGACGCCCCCGTGGACGTGGTTTTCACCCTCTGCGCCGAGGAGGTATGCCCCGTATTCCCGGGGCCAGCGATGCGTGTCCATTGGGGACTGCCGGATCCGGCGGCGGTCACGGGGAGCGAGGAGGCGCGGTTGAGCGCGTTCCGGGCGGTGCGTGACGAACTGGTGCGCCGCTTGTCGAAAGTCTTCCGCTGACACCTGGCCCGGGATGCCCGGGAACTCTCGTCAGCGCTGGATCATGAAGGGCTGCGGGCTTCCGCACAGGGATAGGTTGGACTTACGGCCGGAGTACCGAGGAGGAATTCAGGCGATGGGATTTCTAGCCTTTCCGGCGTAGCTGCCAAAGGCGCTTCACGCGGCGAAGGACACTCCGTAGGGCGCAGGGCTCCTTAATTGCCCATTTTGACGGGTCGGGGGTTACGGTTCGTTCCGTGGCCCCTTTTCCGTCTGCGGTGTCCGAACGGCCTGTTTCCCGGGAGGCTCGCCGAGGAAGCGGTTCAGGACGTCCGCATCCTCCAGCCCGTCGGCCTGCGCTTTGCCATCCCGCCACCAGGCCCAGGACAGAACCCCGGCGCCGACGACGAC
>JANXPS010000129.1 GCA_025357175.1 Deltaproteobacteria bacterium
CCATGCTGCGCGGGCTCGACGGAGATTCTCTCGTCGATTTCGACCTGCTTCACCGCCACATCATGCGGGGTGATCCGGAACACCCGCTCTCGAAAGACGAAACGATGGTGCTGATGCTGGGGGAGCTCCGACATGGCGGCCGCTGATCCCGTCCTGATCCTGGCCTTCGTTCGTGTCGGCGACCTGGTGCAGCTGACCACGCTCGCGAAAGGGTTCAAGCGAAGCCGGCCGGATTCCCCCGTCGCCGTATGCGTCCTTCCGGAATTCGTGAAGGCCGCCGAGTTGATGGATGGCGTCGACGAGATCATACCGGTCGATCGAGACGCCCTCCTTCGGCTCTCGCTCCGGAACGATCTGCCGCTAAAGGCGATGCTGGCCGAGTCGGCCGCAGTCCTGGAACCGCTCCTTTCAAGAAAATTCCGCATCGCCGTCAACATGACCCACACCCACGTGAGCGCCATGCTCATGTACCTGGTCCAGGCGCCGGACAAGCGCGGCCCGGTCATGACGTCCAGCGGCCTGCGGAGCATTTCCCATCCATGGATGCGGTTTCTCCACGCCTACATCGCCGGCAAGGAAATCTGCCCATTCAACCTGGTCGACATGTGCGCCATGACGGGCGAGCCTGAAACCGGGGCGGAGCCGATTCCCGTTTCCATCCGCATTTCCGAGGCGGCGTCCGCGTGGGCCTCGGAGTTCCTCGGCCGGGAGTGTCCGGGCAATGGGCCGGTCGTGGCGATCCACATGGGCGCGAGCGACGACCACAAGATATGGCATCCGTCTTCCTTCACGCTCGCATGCCGGCGGATCCGCGAACGGATGGGAAACGTCCGTTTCCTTTTCATCGGCGGGGAAGGGGAGCGACGGGTCGCCGAAAGGGCCCATGCGTTCCTCGACGCCCCCGGAAGCGCAGTCGCCGCCGGGAAGACCGATCTGGCCCAGCTTGCCGCGCTTCTCGAACGCTGCGATCTCCTCGTCACCAACGACACGGGTCCCATGCACATCGCCGCAGCCGCCGGGACGCGGGTCCTGTCGATCGCCCTGGGTCCGATCCACTATTCCAACACGGCCCCCTACGGAGAAGGTCATCTCGTGTTCCAGCCGCGTGTCGCCTGTGCCCCCTGTTCCTTCCATGTCCGCTGCGTCAATCCGGAATGCAAGAACATGGTCACTCCGGACGCCGTCGCCGACGCGGCGCTCCGGATCCTCGAGGGGGACCCTTTCCCGGTGCGGTCGATTCCGGACAGTCCGGCCTACCTCGGATGCAACCTTTACGCGACCGAATGGGGAGCCGACGGTCTTCTCGACTATCGTCCGCTGGTGGACCGTCCCCCCGATTTCCGGGAACGTCTCGTGTGCGCATATCGCAAGGTCTGGCTCGGATCGCTCGACGGGGAGGGCGTCATGCCGGGCGAGCGAAACGTCGTTCCCGGTACCGGAACGGGAATTACCCCGGCGCTCCTCGGGCTCGAATCGCTTGCGCTCAAGGGACGGGATACGGCGTCCGACATCGCGAAACATTCCCGGAGTCCCCATCGGCAGGCACGGTTCGAGGAAGGGCTCAAAACGATCCGGGATTGCGGGAGAGCGGTCCGGGAAATCGGGCAGACGGTTCCCGAGGTGAATAGCCTTTGCACGATGTTCGCCTTTGAGGAGGAGAACATGGCGGAAGGCGGGCTCGAAGCCGCTGCCCGCGAGAATGCCGCGCTGTTCGGAAAGCTGTTGCGCCGCACGCGCAGTCTGGCGTATCTTCTGGCTGTCGCAGACGTTACGCTGACGCCGGCTGACGAAGGGAGGGGCTGAATGCCCAGGTTGACGATAGACGGAATCGAATCGGGGTTGGATCTGTCCGGCATCGGGGAGATGTCCGTGCTCATGAACACCTTGTACGACAAGACCGCCTCGGAGGGGCGCGTGCTTTGCCGGGTCACGGTCGACGGGATCGAACTCGATGCCCACGCCGAGAAGGCGATGGCATCCATCGCACTGTCGGGAGTGGGAACGGTGGATGTGACCACCGGCACCGCGGCCGAGCTGTACATGAGCGGGATCGAGGGGGGGCTCACGCTGGTGGATGCGATCTGCACCGACATCGGCCGGTCGACCGCCTCTTTCCGTCAAGGCGATTTCGAAGGCGGGCTGTCGATGTACATGGCCTGCGTCTCATCGATGGAAACGTTCTTCAATCTTTCGGGAGCTATCCTGAGCGGTTTTCAGGCGGGCTGTTTCATCATGGGGGAAGGGCAGGTTGTGCCCGAGGTGCCGTCTTCCGACACGGCCGACATTCTCGGCCGCCTACTGGAGGCGCAGCGCCTGGAAGACTGGACGCTCATGGCCGATGTGCTTGAGTACGATGTCGTTCCCAACCTCGGGGGATGGAAGGCGTTCCTGGAAAGCTTGAATGGCGCTCAGGTGAAGTAGGTCGCCAGTTTCTCCTTGATCTGCTCGGGGGTGAACGGCTTCTTCACTAGGTTGTTCGCCCCTTTTTTTATGGCTTCCTTGGTCATCGATTCCGCGCCTTCGGTCGTGATGACGATGATGGGCGTGTGGTTCCAGGCCGGGTTCGCCCGGACGTTGTCGATGAATGTCAGGCCGTCCATGACCGGCATATTGATGTCGGTGAGGATCAGGCCGAAAGACTGGGCGTTCAGCTTCTCGAGCCCCGCCTGCCCGTGCTCGGCCTCCACGATCTCGCCTATTTCGAAGCCCGCCTGCCGCAGCGAGCGCGCGATGATCTTTCGCATGGTGCTCGAATCGTCAACGACCAGAATGCGTTCCATTTGTTATCGTTCCCCTTGATTGCCTGATGTTTATGATTTTACACAAGCGGCGAGAAAAGGCGCCACCTTTGTTCGAAGCGTATCGGGAGAAAACGGGTGGACCAGGAACGCCTTCGCTCCCGTTTTTTTCGCAGCCAGGATCGTATCGCGCGTGGGGTTCGATGAGACGCCCACCATCGGAATCGGGCCTTTCGATCTCCGGATTGCGCCGCTCAGTTTTTCGATCGCCGCCTCCGCCCCCTCCTTGAACTCGACCACCACCATGACGGGATTCCGGTTCAGGAATTCGATCGCCTGCCCCGGGTCGTCGATCTGGCGGGGTGCGATTCCTTTTTCGGACAGGAACGCGTTGATGTCGAGGGCGATGGCGGGATCGGTTCCGAACAGCAGCACTTCCGGCTGTGGGGTCTCGGCCTTCTCCCCGTCGACGGGCACCCCCGTGACCTGGGTCAGAAGGGATTCGTCGAAAACGAGAAATGCCGAGGCCCCCTCGAATCCCGGGAACGCCAGCGACAATTCGGCGCCGTAGGTCTGCCCGGCGGGCCAGAGCGAAGAAAGGTCGCTTTCGCGGGAGGGGTCGATCAGCTGCACACCCTCGTTTCGTAGCTTTCCGCTGTCGGGGGACATCTTGTGCGTTAATTCGTCGACGGCGCCGTAGACGATATTGGCCACCTCGTTGAACGCGTCGTTCAGGTCCTGGTCCATCTCGCCGGACTTGATGATGTCCTTGAGGGTATTCTGGGGCATCATCAGAAGCGTGCCGGCCAGGAGGATCGCCTCCTGCATCCGGATGAACACCATCGCGTGGCCGTCCCCGCCGCTCTCCATCAGGAGGACGGCCGTTTTCTTCCGGTTTTTCTTGGAGTACTCGGCTGCGGACAGGGGACCGATGACGCCGGGGCGGAACACGACCTCGCCGCCGACGAGCGATCCGAGCCGCTCGCCGGTCTGCTCGACGCAATTCTGGAGCAGCGATTCGGCTGCGTTTATGAATTTTTCCGACG
>JANXPS010000138.1 GCA_025357175.1 Deltaproteobacteria bacterium
GAATGGAAGCGGCCGGGTTCCGACGTTGGTCATCGTGATTCCGAGCCTGAAGAAAGGTTCTCCGGCGGTGAAATATGCGTGTCGCCGGATCAGGAGAGGCACGCCCGCGATCACGACTTCGTGTTCGCTTTCGAGGACCAGCCGGGTGTTGCTCTGGTTGAGAACCCGGCTGCCCAGGAACTTCCAGCCGGAGGGGGAAATGCCGCTCCCGGAGGAACTCTTCTGCCCGATGCCCTCGTTGACGTTGCACCAGACGTGATACCAGCGCGTGCCGTCGAACCACGCCATCCCGGTGTCGTTTCCCCCGTTGACGCTATCCAGCCGGACGGAGTCCGGCAGTCCGCCGCCGACGAAGATGCCATGCACGATCTTGCCGTCGTCCTCGGTGAAGCGGCTGAAACTGGTCATCAACTGCTTCCCGTCCGGGAAAACGTTCACCACGTACCCGCTACCGTCCGTGGCGTCCCACACGTACTTAAGGTACGCCTTGCCCGCCTCGCGCCGGTTCAGCATCGGCAACAGGTTACGGATCCGGTCGGTGTCGAAATGGAGCAGGAGGCGGTTTCCGTCGCCCAGGTACAGGTCGTCCTTGAATTCGAAAGGGCGCCAGTCCCGGCCTTTGAGCAGGAACAGCCCCTCGTGATGTCCCTTGATGTCGAAGCGGGTCAACAGGATCACTGACAAGAGGAAGGCAAGCGGCAGCGAGACGAAAACCGCCAAGCGTCTGCGGAACGGCTTTTGAGGCAACGACGGGTCTTCCCTTTCAGGCGGATGGAAGCGTAGTCACAAGGAAATTGTAACATTTTCCAAACGCCGACGAGGGAGGAGCTTCGCGCTTCCTCCCTCGTCCCTAACGTGCCGGTTTCGGGTTGAGGTCAGTTAAGACTTTTTCCGCCCGCCTTGATCTCGCGGATCGTCTTGTCGACTTTCTCGGCGACCGCCTTCGGCAGCGGGGCATAGAGCAGCGGCGCATTCATTTTCTGGCCGTCCTTCAGCGCCCACTTGAGGAAAGACACGATCGCCTTCCCCTTCTCCGCATCCTGCTGGTCCTTGTAGACCAGCAGCCAGGTCAGGCCGCAGATCGGATAGGAGTCCTTGCCGGGGGCGTCGACGAGCGACATCCGGTAATCAGCCGGCATCGTCTTCGCGGCGCCGGCGGCGGCTGCGGAGGTGCCATCCAGCGAAGGGGAAACGAAGTGTCCTTCGCGGTTTTTAAGCGCGGCGTCCTTCATCTTGTTCTGCTGCGCGAAGGCCAATTCGACATATCCGATGGCGCCCGGCGTCTGCTTGACGACGCCCGCGACCCCTTCGTTGCCCTTGCCGCCCAGTCCGACCGGCCAGTTTACGGATTTGCCGCGGCCCACTTTGTCCTTCCATTCCTTGCTGACGGTCGTCAGGTAGTTCGTGAAAATGTCGGTGGTCCCGGAGCCGTCGGAGCGGTGCGCGACCACGATGTCGAGGGCGGGAAGTTTCGCGTCCTTGTTGAGGGCGGCGATCTTCGGGTCGTTCCACTTGCCGATCTTCCCGAGAAAGATTTCGGCCAGCGCCTCGGGCGACAGCTTGAGCGCATCCTTGATGCCTTCCACGTTGTAGACCACGGAAACGGCGCCGATCGCGGTAGGCAGGTGCAGGATCGCCCCGGGCAGCTTCTTCATCTCTTCGTCGGTCATCGGGGCGTCGGTAGCGCCGAAATCGACGGTGCCCGCGGTGATCTGCTTGATCCCGCCGCCGGAGCCGATCGACTGGTAGTTGAACTTCACGCCCGGATGCGCGTTGGAATACTCATAGAACCACTTGGAATAGAGCGGGTAGGGAAACGTGGCGCCTGCGCCGTTTACGGTGATGTCGCCCGCGAGGGCCGGGAGGGAGACTGCAAGGCAGACCATGGCGAGAAGCAGCCGGCCGATCGGGCTGAAGCGATTATTCATGAGCATGTCCTCCATTTGGATCGGCGCTTTCGACGCGCCAATGGAGACATTATGGAAACCGGGGATGAAGGGGCGGTGACCCGCGTGTTAAGAGCGCGTCAAGAAAGCGGGTTGCCCGATTCCTTGCGCACGTGCACCTCGACCCGGTTGCGGCCGTTGTTCTTGGCGAGATAGAGGGCGCTGTCGGCGCACTCGACCAGTTTTTCCTTGTCGGCCAGACCGTGGTTGTAGGCCGCGACGCCGATGCTGACCGTGACCTCGGTCTGCTTCTCGATGGCGCCCCGGATCCGCTCTGCCACCTTGTATGATTCGGTCAGCCCGAGCCCCAGGCAGATGATCAGGAACTCCTCGCCCCCGAAGCGGGCGATCAGGTCAGTGTCGCGCAACTGCTCCGCCGCCGTTTTCCCGACGCTGATCAGCACCTTGTCGCCGGCCGCGTGGCCGTAGGTGTCGTTGTAGCTCTTGAAGCGGTCGATGTCGAAAAGGAGAACGGACAGCGAAGCCCCCCGGGCGGCCTGCGCGTACGCCTTGTCGAAGAAGATTTCCATGTTGCGCCGGTTGGGCAACCCGGTCAGCGGGTCGTGAAGCGAGCTGTGGCGCGTCTGCTCGTAGATGCGGGCGTTTTCGATGCCGACGGCGATCTGGCTGCCCAGCGACCGAAGAAGGTCCTCGGAATCCGCCATATCGGGGACGTTCGCGGGGTCGACGCACAGGCAGAGGACGCCGACGGGGCGTGACTGCGTCTTGAGAGGCACGATGACGTACCCGTGGGGGCCTCCCTCGCAGCCGGAGCCCTTGAGGCGCGGATCGTTTTCGGCGTCGCGAGAGAGGATGATTTCCCCGGTTCGAGCGGCCTGGCCGCAGAGGCACTCTTCGCAGGCCGCGATACTGGGGGGAGCCGGATGGTCGCCCGTGTCGAGCGAGAAGCAATCCGTGAAGCGGCCGTCTTCGACGTGGAAGATCCGCCCGTGCGATTCGAAGCCGAAAAGCTTCATCTCGGAGATGGCGCCCAGCACACCGATGCACATCTCGCGAAGGTCGCGGGCGATCCCGATCACGGTGGTGACCTTGTAGAGGACGGAAAGGGCCCTGTGCCGCTCGGCCAGCGCCTCTTCGGTGCGTCTCAGGTTCTGGAGCACCGCCTCGGTCCGCTGCCTCTGATAGGTTTCGGATTCGAGCGCCTTGGTGCGTTCGGTCACCGCCCGCTCGAGCTTGTCGTTCATGCTGCGCAGTTCGTCGTGCGCCCTGCGAAGTTCGCTGTTTTTCCGGATGGTGGACTCGTAGGTCGCGAGGAGAAGCTCGAGGATCCTGCGACGTTCCGTGCGGATGGCGTAGCTTTTCCGGTTGTAGACGATCTCGTCGTCTCCGTGGGAACCGTCGACGTCCTGCTCGTTTCGATGGGCCAGGATGGCGTCGATCCGCTCGACGAGGAACTGTTCGTCGTAAGGCTTCGTGATGAAATAGTCCGCGCCGCACTCGAGCGCCCGGAGCACCTCTTCGGTTTCCGAGAGGGAGGTGAGCAGAACGATGCGGGTGTCGGAAAGCCGATCGTCGCCCCGGATGGCGGCGCACAGCTCGTAACCGTCCATTTCGGGCATCACGATGTCGCTGATCACGATGTCGGGCTTGCGCACGCCCATGGCCTCGACCGCCAGCCGTCCGTTGCGGGCGACTTCGGTCTGGAAGCCGTGCTTGAAAAGCAGGAACTGGAGCTGCTCGGCCTGCGTCGGGCTGTCCTCGACGATCAGGATCATCGGGGCACCGGCCAATTCGGTATCCATGGGATCGGCCCCGGTCGTCATGGGCATGCCGTTTTCCGCATCAGGCCGTCTCCGCATTCCCCGCAGAATTCGTGGGTGAACGAAAGGCCGGCCGTCCGCCGCAGGAATTCCTCGACGGGAATCCACTCGCCCTGGTCGTCCTGCACCTTCTTGCACTTGGCGCAGATCCGGACCGCGTCTTCCTGCGCATGGACGCGGTGGCGGCCGTTCTTGAGCTCGTGGTATGCCCGCTCGGCCCGCTCCTGTTTTCTCCGCAGGTCGTCGAATGCCGCAAGCAGCAGTTCGAACATCTGGCTTCTGCGCAGCGCCCCGTTCTCGAGGAAATACCCGATTCGTTCCAGCAGCGCCTCGGGAGCGAACGGCTTGCAGAGGAAGTTGTCGGCGCCGCTCTCGATGCCCCGGACGATGTCGGCCGGTTCGGACAGCGTCGTCAGCAGGATGATCGGCACGGCACTCGTTTCCGGATCGCCTTTGAGCGCGCGGCAAAGGCCGTATCCGTCGAGGCCGGGCATGACGATGTCGCTGACCACGAGCGTCGGCACCAGCTCGCGGGCGAGGTCGAGC
Organism: Deltaproteobacteria bacterium; assembly: GCA_025357175.1. Taxonomy (GTDB): domain Bacteria; phylum Desulfobacterota; class Deferrimicrobia; order Deferrimicrobiales; family Deferrimicrobiaceae; genus JANXPS01. The sequence goes on from JANXPS010000138.1 coordinate 4,274, forward strand.
GCCTGCAAACCGTTTCGGGCGGTGCGTACCCTGTAGCCGCATTCCTCGAGCGCGTGCCCGATCAGTTCGGCCTGTGTCTGGCTGTCTTCGACCAGGAGGATGTCGACCACCGCCTGAACCATCATTCGGCCGCCAGCGCGCACAGTTTTCTCGAGATCGCCTCGGGGGTCAGCACGAGACTCGCGGAGCCCATCTTGACCGCTTGACCGGGCATTCCGTCGACGACGCAGCTTTCGGATTCCTGGGCGATGGTGATGCCGCCCGCTTGCTTTATCAGGCCGAGCTCTCTCGAGCCGTCGGCTCCCATCCCGGTCAGGATCACGCCGATGGCCCGGTCGCCGTACATCCGGGCGACCGATTCGAACAGGTGGGCCGCCGCCGGCCGAAGGCCGTGGAGCGGTTCCCGGGCGCCGTTGAGATCGATGGCGCCGCTTGGCGAAACCCCCATATGATGGTCGTCGGGCGCTACGTACGCCTTGCCGGGTTCCGGCAGTTCGCCCTGTCGCGCGACCCGGGTCGGAAGCCGGGTCGACTTGGTAAGCCATGCCGCGAATCCCTCGGCAAACCCGGCCGAAATGTGCTGCACGAGCAGGATCGGCAGGGGAAATCCCGGACCGAGCGCCGCGAAGATCGATTCGATCACCGCGGGACCTCCGGTGGAAGCGCCGATCGCCAGGAGCCGGTAGCGCCCGGCGCTCTGCGCGGTCCTGGCCGGTTGAACCCTGTTCGACGCGGCGGGCCTCCCGTTCGTCGCGGAAGAGGACGAATGGGGGACGCTTTTGGCGGGGGCCGCACTCCGCTTGACCACCTTGACCTCGGAGATCGCCCGCACCGTCCGGATCAGCTCTTTCGACCGCTTTTCGAAGTCGGGATGGCCCGGCCCGGGCGGCTTGGCCAGCACGGCGAGCGCCCCCTCGACCATCACCCGGAACGGGTTGTACGCGTCGCCGGAGGAAACCACGAGCGAGCTGATGATCGCGATCGGGAGCGGACGCGTTTCCATGATTCGCCGCGTCGTTTCGAATCCGTTCATGCCGCCGGGGAGATTGATGTCCATCGTGACGACGTCGATCTCCATCGTTTCCAGCTTGCGCAGCGCGTCAGCGCCGCTGGCCGCGACGCCGGCGATCCGGATGCCGGGGTCGGAGGTCAGGATGAAGCTCAATAGTTGGGCGGCGGAGGGGGAGTCCTCCACGATCAGGACGTCGATCATCGTCAGATCATTCTCCTTATTGCGGCAAGCAGGTCGCCCTGGTCGAAACTGCTCTTAACTATATATGCGTTTGCGCCGGCATCGACCCCTTTTTTCCGGTCGTCGGCCGATTCGAGCCCCGTAACCAGGATGATCGGAATCTCGGCGAATTCCTTCTTCGAACGGATCTTTTCCGTGAGCTCCAGGCCGTTCATGCGCGGCATCTGCACGTCGGAGACGACCAGGTCGAAAGCGTTCGAGGAAAGCGACGTGAAACCGTCGATTCCGTCGATGGCGGTGACGACGGCGTACCCCGCCGACATGAGGATGTTCTTGAGAAGGGTCCGGGCGGTGATGGAGTCTTCCACCACGAGGATCGACTTCCTTTTCCGGGTGCGGGCCGCGGGGGCGGAGGCAACCGGGTCGATCCTTCCGGCGACGAGCACCGCCGACTTGAGCAGGTCGGAAACGTTGAGGACCAGGACGACGCGCCCGGATGCGAGCACCGTCGCGCCGGAGATGTTGCGGACCCGGGCAAGCTGTTTCCCGAGCGGTTTGAGGATGATTTCCTCCTCGCTCAGCACCTCGTCCACCGCGAAGGCGATGCTTGAGCTGCCCGTCCCGAGAACGAGCAGCTGGATGGACCTCGCCTCGTCTTCCCGGGGGTCGCCGGGAATCCCGAGGATCGCCCCCAGCCGGACGAGCGAGGCCGCCTTCCCGTGGAGTTCGACCGTCTCGACATTTTCGACCCGCTTGACGCTCTCGACGGGGATGCCGAGCGCCCGCGACACGTTGGTGGTCGGGATCGCGAAGATGCGGGCGCCGACGCGCACGAGCGTGCCGCGGAAGGTCGCAAGCGTCGTCGGAATCAGGATGCGGAACGTGGTGCCGGAGTCGCTGTGCGTCTCGACCTCGACCGTCCCGCCCAGCTTCTCGATCTTTTCGCGGACGATCGCCAGCCCCAGGCCGCGCCCGGAAAGGGTGGTGACCTTCGCAGCGGTCGAAAAGCCGGACCGGAAGATCAGGGAGACCGACTCGTCCCGCGTCATGCGGGAGGCATCCTCGGGCGAGATGATGCCCTTTGCGACGGCGGAGCCCTTGACCCGGTCGGGATCGATCCCGCCGCCGTCGTCGAAAGCCAGGATTTCGATCTTGCCGCCGTCGGTCCTCGAAACGGAGATCGACAGCTTCCCCCGCGGCGACTTGCGCTTGCGGACCCGCTCCTCGGGGGTCTCGATGCCGTGGTCCACGCAGTTCCGGATGATGTGGAGCAGCGGGTCCTTCATCTCCTGAAGGATGCGGTTGTCGACCTCGATGGCGCCGCCGCTGATCCGGAAATCGATTTCCTTTTCCTGTTCGCGCGCCAGGTCGCGCACGATCTTGGGAAACTGGTCGAGCAGCGAAGCGCAGGGGAACATGAGGACGTCCTTGACGTCCTCGAAAAGCGAATCGACCATCTGGGTCACGGAGCGCCCGTCGTTCTCGAACGCCTTTTTCATCAGTCCGAGGCGGCCGGAGGCGTCCTTGGGCGCCATCGCGTATCCATCGAGGAAGGATCGAAGCATCCGGGCGTCGCGCTCTTCCTCGGAGCCGAGTCCCTCCGTTCCTCCCTCTTGGTTGCACATCTTGCGCAGGGCGGGCTGGACCCGGTTCCAGGCCTCGGACCACCGGTCGGCGTCGTCACGAAGTTGCCGTATCTCGGCGATGTGCCTGCGCGCGATCAGCTTGACCGAGACCAGTTCCTCGACCTGGAGAAGCAGCGCGTCGAGCCTGGCCTTCGGGATCCGGATGGTGTCCGCGCCCGGCACGACGGGGCCGGCCGCGGGAGGCGCCGCGGCGGGGGGAACGCGGTCTTCCACCCGGCGCTTGGGGAGTTGGGGCGGTTCGGCGAGGGGGCCACGGGGAGCCGCCGGACGTCCGGAAGCCTCTACGGGGGTCTCACCCCGCGCGGCCGCCGCGAGACGTTCGCGGAGGGCGACCTGTTTCTGCCGCTCGGACTGGCCTTCCTCGCCGCTCCCCAAAAGCAGCGCGTTGACGGTGTCGAGCGATTCGAGGAGCAGGTCGCACAGGAAGGGCGAAAGCTGGACCTCCTCGCGCTTGACGACGGCGAGCAGCCCTTCCATCGCCTGGCACAAAAGCTCGATCTCGGTCAGGTTGACCGACCTCGCCGCGCCCTTGAGGCTGTGCGCCTCGCGGTAGACGATCTCGACGAGTTCCCGCCGGCGCGCCTCAGGCGGCGACTGCTCGAGTTCGAGCAGCCCCGAGGACATGGCGGCGATGTGCTCCCCGGCCTCGACCCGGAAGGTGGCCAGCAGCCGCTGGAGGAATTCTTCTTCCCGCGTGGTCACAAGCTTTCGACTTTCAGTCCTGGATCCGGAAGCGTCCGATCACCTGCTTGAGCTTGATGCCCAGCTCGTGCAGGTTCATCGAAGAGCTCTCGGCGTGCCGGATGCTGGCGGCGATCTGTTCGCTCGCACGCTTGATGTTGTCCATCGCAAGGGCCACCTGGTCGATCCCGACCACCTGCTCGTTGGTCGAGGCGACGATCTGCGTCGTGGCGAGCGCGGACTCGGAGACCGCCTCGGACATGGTCTTGATCGATTCCCCGGCCTGGTGGGACTGCATCACGCCGGCGTCGACCGCCTTGCTGCCCTGCTCCGTGGCCATGACGGCGCCCGAGATCGCCTTCTGGATGTCGTTGAGGATCGCCCTGACCTGCGCGGTCGCATCCTTGGACTGTTCGGCCAGGTTGCGAACTTCCTGGGCGACGACCGCGAACCCCTTGCCTTGCTCGCCCGCCTTGGCCGCCTCGATGGACGCGTTGACGGCCAGCAGGTTCGACTGGTTGGCGATGTCGTTGACGCTGGCGATGATCGCGCCGATCGTCTGGCTCTGCTCGGAAAGCTTGACGATGCTGTCCGCGATCGACTCCATCTGTTCGCGTATCTGGTTCATCCGCGTGACGGACTCGATGACCGCGGCTCGTCCGTTCTGGGAGACGGCCGCCGCGTTCTGGGCGCTTTCGGAGACGTAGTCGGCTTTCTGGCTGACCAGGCGTACGGTCTGCTTGACCTCGGAAATGGTCGTGGAGGTTTCGCTGACCGCGGTCGCCGTCTCGGAGGAACTTGCCGCCAGCTGCGTGGTCAGGGCGAGAATCTCGTTGGAGGAGGAGGCCATGACGTCGGCCGCGTCCGTCAGGTCGGAGATCATCCGGCGCAGGTTCTCGAGCATGGTGAGAAAGGCGTTGCCCAGCATGTCGCGGTCGGAACGGGGGAAAACGCGCACGGTCAGGTTGTTGGTCGCGATGTTGCCGGCGACCAGCGACATTTCCTCGAGATAGGCGGTCATTTTCTCGAACGCCTTGGCGAGCATGCCGACTTCGTCTTCGCGATTGTATTTGCTGACCGCGATGGTGAGGTCGCCGTCGGAGATGCGCTCGGCCGTCCGGGTGATGTCCCGAAGCGGCTTCGCGATGTGGTGCGTGAGGCTGAGGCTTACGACCGTGAACAGCACCGAGCAGATGAGGCAGGCGACGATGATCGCGGTCTTGGTGCCCGATGCCAGCTTCCGGTGGCTGACGAGCTGCTCGTCGGCGCCCTTCTGGGCCACGCGGCCGATCTCGCCCGCCAGCTTCCGGATGGAATCTTCGAGCAGAATGTCGCTCTTGCGCGTCTCGGGCTCGGGGCAGAACCGGCCCGAGACATTCTTCCGGGAGGTGACCATCTCTTCGAGGCGGGCGGCTCGCCGGGAGATCATTTCGTTCATCCGGCTGAACAGCTGCCGGACCTCGGGATTCCGGATCGAGGAGGAGGCCTCGCGGAGCCCTTCGGTCATGCGGCCGCCGGCGACGCCGTAGTTCTCGAGGAACGACTTCTCGCCGGTCAACAGGTAGCCTTCGGCGCTCGCCGACGCTTCGTCGAGGTCGGAGACGATGCCCGAGACAAGGAGCCGCTCGTGCGACGCGGCGTCGATCTGGCTCGCCTGGTCGACCAGCCGGTCGATGCTGAAGTAGGGCCCCACGCACAGCGCCATGATCAGCAGGTTGGCGAAGATGAAGCCGGCTGCGAGCTTGACCCCGATGTTGAACCTGAAGTCGATATTCATGAAATGTCGTCCTCCTGCTGCGATCGATTCGTGTTCATGTTCATGCGGAAACTTCTTCGTCGATCACCAGCGCGGGATCGTCGAGCATCTTGCCGGCATCGAGCACGGTGAGCCGGTCGGCGGTGATTCCCTTGAGATATTCGGCCCGTGTCCCGTTGAGGGTCGGCAGCGTCGCCTGCAGGTCGTCCCCGGCGATCCGGGCAACGCCGGCGACTTCGTCGGCCAGCAGCGCGAATTCCATCGTGTTGGACCGCAGGATCAGCACCTGGAGCCCGTCGGTGTCTTTACGTCCCGGGAGGCCGAAAAAACCGCGAATGTCGACGACGGAGATGATTCGGCCCCGCACGTTGATGATCCCGACGACGAAGGGGGGCGTTCCCGGAACGGAGGTGAGCGCCCGGGCCTGGAACACCTCGCGAACGAACGACGTCTCGACCGCATACCGTTCGGCGCCCACCCGGAACTCGACGATCTCGAGCAACCCCTTCGAAGGCGCCCTGTCTGGAGGCGGCTCGGCGAGGCGGAGCGCCCGCCGTTCGAGAATCTGTTGCCGGGTCATCCCGATCGCATCGGTCGCCCGCCTGCGATACCCGCCTGTCCTGTTCATCATCCGCCTTTCCCGTTCCCGGAATTCGCCTCGGGTTCGATCGACCGTATCATGGCGGCGAGGGCCCCCACGGTCGTTCCGCCGGATTCGCGGACGATCTCCTCGTCCGGGTGCCGCTCGAGAATCGCCAGGGCGTTCGAAAAATGGCGCCTGGCCTCGACCCGGTTCCCGGATGCGTGCAGGAGCTGGCCGAGCGACATGTAGGGCGCGACGAACTCGGGGTCGAGGTAGATCGCCCGCCGGAACTCGCGCGCCGCGGCGGTCGGGTCGCCTTTTTCCTGGAGAACCACGCCGTAAAGGTAATAGCCCGCGGGGTTCATCGGTTCGCGTTCGAGGGCGGTGCGGCACTGGAGCGCGGCCTCGTCGAAGCGCCCTGCGTCGGCGCACCGGCGGGCGGCGGCGAGCGGGCTGTCCGGTGCGGGCGTTGCGAGCCTTGCCGGCGGAGCGGACACCCGGGCCCGCGCGGGCGTCCTGCATACGGACCATGGCGATATCCCCACCCCGGTATTCATGCCTGTAGGGACGGCCGGAGCGGTCAAGGCGGTAAGCCCGCGGAGCGTCAAGGAAACCGGGGCCAAGATCATCCTCGGCAATACCTACCACTTGTATTTGCGGCCCGGCTGCGGCCTCATTGAAAAGGCCGGCGGACTGCATCGCTTCAGTTCTTGGGACGGCGCGCTCCTGACCGATTCCGGGGGCTTCCAGGTTTGGAGCCTGGAGACCTTGCGGAAAATCACCGAGGCCGGAGTTGAGTTCCGATCCCATATCGACGGCTCCAAGCATATGTTCACGG
>JANXPS010000146.1 GCA_025357175.1 Deltaproteobacteria bacterium
GCCCCGCCGCAAGGTTCCGTCATTCTCCTTCTTTCGCTTCCAGCCTGTAAGCGTCGATCCCGTCCGGAATGCTCAGGAATACGACCATGAACGGGATCGACTTGCCCGGCGCGACGTCCATGTTCGCGAGCTTCTCCCCGAAGGGGGAGGAAAGCGTCTTTTCGATCGTTTCCTTGTCCGCCACCCGGAGATTTTCGCCCCCCAGCACGTTTCCCGCGTAGACCGTCTTGTCGGCCAGCACCTTGTTGGTGTTGTCGAGCAGGGCGGCGTGGATGCGGATGCGCCCTTTGGTGGCGTGCCCCGTGTTCACGACCTGCCCCTTGATGACGAACATCCGCCCCGCCTTCACGGTGTTGTCGTAATAGCCGATCAGGTTCCGGATGTCGAACTGCGGCCCTCCCGGCTTGTTGCCGGTTTCCTCCCCGAAGAGGGAACCGAGCGAAGGAGCCAGCGATCGGAGAGTGGTCCGCCCGCTATCGGTGAAGCCCAGGTATCCGCCGGCGCCGGTCAGCGCGAGGAACAGGATGGCGAGCATCGCGATCGCGGGTCGAACGACAGGCTCGCGATTATCCGCCGGCCTCCTTTCCCGGATGACGGATTTCGTGACCGGAAGTTCCTGCGGAAGGGGCTGCTGCCTGGCGGGAGGCGGAGGCTGGGTGATCGGAGGCGAAACGGGTTTTCCCGTTTCGACTGCCTCGACGGTGTTGCCTGTGAAAGGCGAGGCTTCGGATGGGTCCGGGGCTCGGAAAAGTTCCTCCTCGAGTTGAAATGCGAACGGGTCGGGAACCGGCCCGGACATCGCTGCCGGCGCCGATACGATCTCGGGGGGCGCTCCGGCCGAGAAGTCGATCGTGTCCGCCTCGGCGAGATCGAACCGCATGTCGGGAGGAGGCGCGACGGAGGGTTCGGCAGGCGCGGCGAGGGATTCCCCGGTGTCGCCCGCATCGTCGCTTCCGGAAAGGAACTGCTCGAACGCCATGTCCACGTCGTCGAGTTCGAACGAAGTCGAAGGCGCGGACGGCGAGATTTCCCTCGCCGGTTCGACCGGAGATTCGGTCAGGAACGAGAGTGAAGATGGCGAGTCCGCCTCCGCCGCCGCGAGATCGGTTCGGTCGCCTGCGCCTTCGAATTCGAGTGGCGACGCGTCGGCGAACGTCACGGCCTCTTCGGCGAACGTCACGGCATCCCCGGGGGAGGGTTCGGGTGTCGTTTCCGGGGAATCGGGGACGACCTGCTCGCCCCGGACCGGTTCGAGGACCAGGGGAACGATCGGCTCGGCGTCGGTCGGCTCGGCCGCGGCCGGAGATTCAACGGGGGTGACGGGAGACTCATCGGGAGTGACCGGAGACTCCGCGGGAGCGACCTGTGACTCGGGAGGGGCGAATATTCCGAGGTCGATGAAGTCGTCGCCTTGCCCGGCGGGCTCCGCCATGGCCAGGTTGATGTCGAACTGGCCTGGAAGCGGCGCAGCCGCGGGTTCGGAGTGGCTTTCGGGCGATTCTTCCTTCATCACGAGGATCGATTCCCCGCAGCGCCTGCATCGGACCCGGGCGCCCCTGCCCTTGATCTTCGACTCGTCCAGCCGGAACCGGGCCTGGCATGCCTGACATTCGATGATCATTCGGAACCCTCCGACGATGGTGTATTCACTTCCGGCAAGACATAGATGTGGGGAAGGTGGCGCAGCGCCCCTGCGCAATCCATTCCGTATCCGACGATGAACCCCTTGTCCAGGCGAAAGCCCGGGTAGTCGATCGTGACCTCGGCCTCGCGTCGCTCCCGCTTGTCGATCAACGCGCAAAAGGCGAGCGAACCCGCCTTCTTCGCCTCGAAATGGCGGCGAAGATAGCGAAGAGACCGGCCGGTGTCCACGATATCCTCGACGACCACGACATCAAGGCCCGTGACGTCGGTCTCGATGTCCTTGGTGATTTCCTGGGATTCCCCGGGCGACCGCTCGTCGCCGTAGCTTCGAAGTCTCAGGAAATCGACCAGGACCGGTACCCGGATCAGCCGTGCCAGGTCCGCCAGCAGAAAGGCGCCGCCGTTGAGGACGCCGACCAGTACGACGCCGCCGGGGTGGTCTTTCGAAATGCGCCCGGCCATCAGGGCGACCCGCCTGCGGATCCGGCCGGCGGTGAAGCATGGGCGGGCATCGGGCGGAAGCGAGACCGCGTTGTTGCCGAAAGGGGAGTTCGAATTCCGGGTCATGCGGCTTTCGCCTTCGCGTGGCGGCGCGAGCCCAGTCCGCACGTCATGATACCGACTTCGTACAGGAGGTAAAGGGGACCTGCGACGAGCAGTTGCGAGATCACGTCGGGCGGAGTCAGGACGGCCGCCAGCAGGAGCGCGCCCAGCGCCGCGACCTTGCGTCCCTTGCGCAGAATCCTCGATGAAAGGATCCCTCCGCGCCCGCACAGGTAGAGGGCCAGCGGGAGTTCGAAAAGCACCCCGAAGATCGACAGCATGCGCAGGACCAGCGATAGCGACGCCTGCATCGAGGGCATCGGAACGACCGAATGCCGGCCGAAGGAAAGCAGGAAGGAGAAGATCGACGGGATCGCCACGAAATATCCGAACGCGACCCCGGCGACGAGGCCCGCCGCCGACCAGAAGGCGAAGTGGAGGACGAGGGCGCGTTCCTTCGAATAAAGACCGGGGCTTACGAAGCGCCATGCCTGGTAGAACACGACGGGACTGGCCAGCAGGAAGCCGCCCCAGAGCGCGACCTTGAAGTAGGTGAGGAACGCTTCGGTCAGCTCGGTGAAGATCAGGTGCGATTCGGGAGGAAGAGAACGGCTGAGGGGGGCCATGATGGACCGGTAGATCGGTCCGGCCCAGTTGTAGCAAATAATCGTTCCGATGGCGACGGCTAGCAACGCCCGGACCAGCCGTTTTCTCAGTTCGTCGAGATGGCCGGTCAGCGGGAGTCGGTTTTCGCTTGTCACCGAATCGGGAGGGTCGGTTGCGGGGAGCGTCATGCGCCGGTCGGTCGCGCCTCCGTGTCGTTATGCGGGTTGCCGCCGTGTTTTGCCTCGACCCGCCCGGTGACGCCCGGGGTGATGGGCGTCGCGTCGGGAGGCGGAAGCGGTTCGGCTGCTTGGGCGGGGGGCAAACCGTAGGCCTCGGGCGGATATGGGGATTGCTGCGCCGGATCGGTGCTTCGGGAAGCGCCGGATCCGTCGGGTTGGCCGGCTTCTTCGCGAGTGGCGTCGATGAGTCCCTGGCGCACCTCTTCGGAAGCTTTCTTGAACTCGGCCATTCCCTTTCCGAGACTGCGCGCGAGGTCCGGCAAACGCTTGGGTCCGAAGAATATCAACGCCACGATGAGAATCAGGACGAGTTCCTGCATTCCGATACCGAACATGTGCGACACCTCCATTTCCTATGACTTCAATATACCTCGAAACAGATTCCCTCGGCATCTGGTAACATATTCCCAATTACCCGAAAACCGGCAGTATCCGAAGGCCCTGTTGGGAGGCGTTGTGTTTATTGGCGTAGACATAGGTTCAACGAGCATGAAATTCGTCCTTTTCGTTCCGGAGGGCGCGGAGGCCCCGCAGGCAGGCATGCTTGCGACCTTCATCGATTCCGAACCGTTGCCGGTCGTTTCCGGGGGCCGCCTTTTCCTGATGTCCAACGATCGAATCCTCGGCGATCCCGGCACGCGGGTTCCCGACCGTTTGCGCGCCTGGTACGAGGCCTTGGGGCGTGAAACGGTCGCCGGCGTCGTCTTCACGGGGCGCAGCGGACGTCAGATCGCGGAGACGCTCGGGGGCGCTTACGAAAACGATTTCCGCTGCCTGGTCCGCGGTGTCGTCGCCACCTGTCCGGGCGTTCGCACGATCTTCGAAATGGGGGGCGAGAACGCCAAGGTGATCCGGCTGGACTCCGGCCGCGACGGCGGCCTTCCCCGCGTGCGCGACTACGACACCAACGGCGATTGCGCGGCGGGCACCGGCTCCTTCATCGACCAGCAGGCGGTCCGGATGAAGATCCCGGTCGAGGAGATCGGCGAGATGGTCTCGAAGGTGGGCAGCGCCGCTCGCGTCGCCGGCCGCTGCTCCGTTTTCGCCAAGAGCGACATGATCCACGCCCAGCAGAAGGGGGCTTCCCCCGAAGAGATCCTCAAGGGGTTGTGCGAGGCGGTCGCCCGCAACTTCAAGAGCAGCATCAACAAGGGCAAGGACCCCGTGCCCCGCGTCGCCCTGGTGGGGGGGCTTTTCGCGAACCGGGGAGTCGTCGAAGCGATGCGCGACGCATTCTCCTTCGCAGACGCCGATTACGTCGTGCCGCGCGGGTTCGCATGCCTGGGCGCCGCCGGCGCCGCGCTCTCGGCTTCCCAGCTCGCTGCGGCGGATCGCAAACCGGTTTCGTTCGACCGGGCCATGATCGATGCCGCCCCGGAAAAGACGGCCTTCGCGGCCTGGGGACCACTGAAACTCGACAACGTCGTTTTCCTCCGGGACCGTCAGGCACCGGCTCCGAAGATCGAGGGACGCCTCGACGTGTTCCTCGGCGTCGACATCGGCTCCGTCAGCACCAACTTCGCGGTCGTAGACGTCGAGGGCAACCTGGTCAAGGAGATCTACGTCCGCACACAGTCGCGACCGGTCCAGGTGGTGATCGAGGGACTGAAGACGCTCAAGGAAGAATTCG
>JANXPS010000160.1 GCA_025357175.1 Deltaproteobacteria bacterium
GAGTTCGAGACCTCCGTCGAAATCTTTTCGCGCGTGCTCGCCGAATACCAGGTTCCCGACCACGTCATCCGGCAGCAGGAGCAGCTCATCCGGAGCGGGGCCTACCGCATCCTCCGCGAGCGGGCTGCGCCGGGGGGGAACGAGGTGCTGGCCGAGTTCGAGGCGTTCCTGGCGCGCAAGGTCATCGAACTGTTCTACGTGTCGGAGGCCTCCGGCTGGAGAGGACGGGCGGTGCGCGAACTCCCGGCCGGGGCGGACACGGGCATCGTGCTGCTCGCCATCCTCCGGGACGACCGTGCGATCGTTTCACCCGAGCCGGCGATGGCGCTTGAGACGGGCGACAAGATCGTCCTGTTCGGCGGGCATGCGCCGCTGGCCGCCGCGCTCGAGGCGCTTTCGGGCTGCGGGAGGGGTGCGACCGATTAGCGTCGACTGCCGTCGAGTGATAGTATCGGGATAGTCCGCACATTCAGTACGTGATGGAGGGTCTTGCAATGAGTCCCGTCCCGTCCGACCAGGCCCGCTACGAGCGGGCGCTTCGCCGGTATTTCCTGATTCCGGCCGAGGAACGAAAAAGCCGCGACCGTGAAAAGGCGCTCGCAGCGCTGGGCATCGACAACCCGCCCGAATTCCTCTCCATGCACATTCCCCTGTGGGAAGCCAAGGTCGACGAACTGCTCGACCCGTCGTCGAGCGACATGCTGCCGATCAGCATCTCCCACTCCTACGTCAACTGGGTCAGGGGCGCCATCAAGACGATGCCGCCCGAGGCGCGCGTCCGCATCTTCGCCTCCAAGCTGAAGGACACCGGCCTGAAGAAGGCGATCCTGTCGCTGGTCCACGGGCTGTCGCACGACGGCGCGCGCGACTTCGTCGTGACCGAGGTCTCGCTTCTCGAAAAGATGCACAAGGACACGCTGTTTTCCATCCGGGATTCATCGGACAAGGCCTTCACCTTCTACCTGTCGCGCTTCGGCTGCCTGGGCGAGTACATCTACTCGGGGATGCCCCCGCTCGTCGGGCTTCCGGCGGTCCCCGTGGTCTATCACCTGAGCCCCCAGGGCGAAGAGGTGCTGGTCAAGCCGAAGGAGCAGGGCGTCAACATCTATCTGGATGATCTCGAACTCCCCCGGATTCTCGCCGACGGGGAATGGTGGGTCCAGGGCGCGGCGAGGCAGGACGCACTGGGCGACTGCATCGGTACGGCCCTTCGCTTCGGACACTACATCGCGACGCCCGAACGACAGGTGGTCATGATCGACAACATCGAGATTTTCCACCTCGAAGCCGCCGACGCGCGCATCTTCGAGCCGATCTTCGATTTCCTCCCGGGCAAGGCCTATCCGGGCGACTCCCGGAAGGCCCGGGCGCTCCACCAGACGTTCGAGGCGCTCTACCGGGAAGCTTACGACGCGCAGATGGCGCTTGTCCGCCACGAGTGGGGCGAGCTCGAGCGCTACCTGGTATCGATGCGCCGCCACATCCGCGCGTACAGCGGCGACCTCTTCGAGACGGTGCTGACCGGCGTCAGGGCGCGCATCTTCGGAAAGCGGTAACCCCGTCTTGGCGCCCCCGCGCCCGCGACGGGGCATCGCCCCGGCACTGCTGTTCGCGGCCCTCGCCATTTTGTCCGGATGCGGTTTCCTGCCCGGGAACAGCTCGCCGCAGCGGGAGGGCACGTTGGCCGCGCCGGGCCTTGCGGCACCCGTCACCGTCATCCGCGACCGGTTCGGCGTTCCCCACATCCACGCAGAAAACGACCACGACCTCTATTTCGCACAGGGGTACGTCCACGCGCAGGACCGCTTGTTCCAGATGGATCTCGAGCGGAGGGTCGCGCGCGGAGAGCTTTCCGAACTGTTCGGCGAGGCGACGCTTCCCACCGACCGGCTGTTCCGCCACCTCGGGTTCGGGGTCCGCGCACCGGCGATCGTGGCCGGGTGGCCGGAATCGACGCGCAGCATCGTCCGGGCCTATTGCGACGGGGTGAATGCGTCCATGGGGGCGCTTGCCGCCTGGCCCGTCGAGTTGCGGATGCTGCGAACGCCTCCGCGCCGCTTCTCTCCCGAGGATGTGGCGGCCGTCTCCCTGCTCAAGTCGTTCGGCCTCGCCCAGTGGCAGCCCGAGGAAATCCTTCACCGGCTCTCGCTCCGCCTGTCTCCCGCCCGCCTGGCTGAGGTGATGCCGGAGGTCGATCCCGATTCGCCGTCGGTGGTGGCCACGCATCTTGCCGCGTTGCCGGTCCCTTCGATCCTGCACGAAGGGTTTGCGGCGCTGTCGTCCGCGATCGGGGGAACGCCCCGTTCCGGCGGCTCGAACTCCTGGGTCGTTTCCGGGAAAAAGAGCCTGTCCGGCAAGCCGCTTCTGGCCAACGACCCGCACCTGTCGCTCCTGGCTCCGTCTGTCTGGTACGAGGTTCACCTCGTGGCGCCGGGCGTTGACGTCTACGGCATGTCGTTCCCGTCGGCCCCCTGCGTCGTGATCGGCCACAACCCGTCCATCGCATGGGGATTCACGAACCTGATGGTCGACGACGCCGACTTCTTCGTCGAGCGGATCGACGGGGACCGGGTCATGTACCGGAAAAAGTGGGTGCCGCTCTCCGTCAGGACCGAGACGATCCGGATCAAGGGGCGGGAGCCCGAGACGCTGACGGTACGCGAGACGCCGCACGGGCCGATCCTGTCACCCGTGCTGCCGGGGGTCACGGCGGCGTTGGCGCTTCGCTGGTCCGGCTTCGACGGTGGCGACGCGATCGGGGCGCTGCATGCGCTGAACCGGGCGAAGGGGCGGGAGGCGTTCGTTGAGGCGCTGTCCGGCTTCCCGCACCCGTGCCAGAACGCGACATACGCCGATGCCGCCGGAAACATCGGGATGGTGATGGCGGGAAAGATCCCGATCCGTAAGGGGGGCGGGCTGCTGATGCCGGTCCCCGGAGACACGGGCGAGTGGGAATGGACGGGCTATGTCCCGTTCGCCGAGAAGCCGCAGCTTTGGAACCCGCCCGAGGGCTTCATCGTCACAGCCAATGTCCCGGTCGCGGACAACGGCCTTTTCAAGCGATACGTCTCTCGCCTCTACGAGCCGCCCGACCGTGCGCGCAGGATTCGCGCGATGCTCTCCGGGCGCGATCGCCTCACGCCGTCCGATTTCGAAGCGATGCAGTCCGACATGTCGGTGGCGGGCGGCGACGAGCTGATCCGTCTGGCGCTCCAGGTGGCGCAGCGCCGGTCAGGCGAGAACCCGGCCTTCCGCAAGGCCGCCGGGATCCTGGCTTCGTGGGACCGCCAGGCGACCGCCGACAGCCGGGCGACGCCGGTCTACGAGGTCTTCCGCTGGAAGCTGGCCGACCGGCTGTTTCGCGACGCGATGGGGCCGAAGCTGTACGAGTCGTTCATCGGTTATCCCCGGCTCGTCTGGAACGCCACCGACCGGATCGTGCGCAGGGGCGACTCGGCGTTCCTCGCAAACCCGGCCACGGGGGAGAAGGGCAGCCTCGACGACGCGGTCGCGCTTGCGCTGCTCGACACGATGGCCTTCCTGAAGGAGCGCCTGGGCGCCGCCCCGTCGACGTGGCGCTGGGGGCAGTTGCACCAGGCGACCTTCCATCACCCTTTCGGGAAGAACCGGTTCCTGAGCCGCTGGTTCGACATCGGCCCGTTCCCTGTGGGAGGAGACGGACGGACCGTGTTCAAGCAGGAGTTCGTTTTCGGCGGAAAGGATTTTCCGGTGGGGGTGGGTCCGTCGATGCGGATGATCGTATCGCCGGGCGATCGCGGATCGGCGCGCTCGTCGATCACGACCGGGCAGTCGGGCCACTTCTTCGAACCGCATTACGCCGACCAGGCGAAGTTGTGGCTTTCGGCAAAAGGGCATCCCGCGTGGACGACGGAGGCAGGCGTCGAGGCGAATGCCGAAGCGCGTCTACGCCTTATTCCGGGGAAATAGCGGGCAGGGCGATTCCGCACGCCTTGCAGGCGGCGGCGAACCTTGTTTCGGGCGGTGCGGTGGCCTTGATCTCCCGACCGTCCGCCCCCTTGAACGTCATCGACCGGCAGTGCAGCATCATGCGGGGTGCGGGCGCGCCGCCGTACCGGTCGTCGCCGACCACCGGGTGCCCCGCGTGGGCCAGGTGCAGCCGGATCTGGTGCGTGCGTCCAGTCAGCGGCCTCGCCTCGACAAAGGATACGGCCGTCCCGGTCATGTCCTTCCCGCACGCCAGCCGGCGGATTTCCGTGGCCGCGTCGCGTCCCCCCGCCTGCACCGCGAAAAGCGATTTCCCGAGCGCCGCGATCGGCGCGTTGACGGTCCAGGTTTCCGCTTCCGGGCAACCAGAGACCAGCGCCCAGTAGATTTTGCCGACCGAGCCCGCTTCCAGCGCCTTCGAGATGTGCGCGGCCGACTCCCGCGTCTTCGGAAACACCATGACCCCCGAGGTGCCGCGGTCGAGCCGGTGGACGACGCGTGCGGGCTCGCCGATTCCGGCCGCCTTGAGGTGCGCGGAGACGGCGAACTCGACCGTCCCCTTCAGCTGGTAGGGCGTACGCTGACAGTAGACGCCGGGCGGTTTGTCGATCGCGAGATATTCGGGGTCGTCGAGAATCAGCGAGTCGGGCGTGATCGCGTAATCGCGGAAGCTTTCCTCGTCGGTGACCCCGACGACGACGGCGTCGTTCGGGTGCAGGCCGCGCGAGGCGACGCGAACCACGGCGCCGTTGATCCGGCAGCCGCCCCAGTCGATCACTTTCCGGATGCGTCCCTTGGAAAGCTGGGGAAACAGGTCGCGCAGGACGTCGTCCAGCCGTTTCCCCGCAAGTTCCCCCGTCACGGTCCCGTAAAGAATCACGGCAGTTTCGCCGCAGCGCGGAACAGCGCGGCGATCGTCTTGCCGTCGTCGATCTCGCCGGTCGCCGCCATCTGCAGCGCCTCGGGCAGCGGCAACCGCACCGTCTCGATCTCTTCGTACTGTTCGGGCTCGGCTTCTCCCTGCGCCAGGTCGGTCGCCAGGTAGATGTGGATCACCTCGTCGAAGACGCCGGGCGACGCCCGGAAAATCCCGAGGGAATCGATCCGACCGGCGCGCAAACCCGTCTCCTCGGTCATCTCGCGCTGTCCGCAAACGGCGGGATCTTCGCCCGGGTGAAGGCGCCCCGCCGGGATCTCGAGCAGGAAGCCGCCCGCCGCGGGCCGAAGCTGGCGGATGAGCGTGACCGTGCCGTCGTCGTGGAGCGGCAGCACGCCGACGCCCCCCGGGTGCCGGATGATCTGGTATGTGTGCCACCCCCGCTCGCCGATCTTCACTTCCATCTGCTCGATATCGACGACGAGGCCCTTGAAGATCGTGGCGTGGTTGCGCGTTTCCATGGCTGTTGAATCCTCCGGTCTCAAGGTAGCGTAATTTGTGCCAGACTGTCCACGAAGCCATGAATCGACGAATGGACAATATGACGCCCGGCCCCCGGGCGGCGCTCGGCGTCCTTGCGGGCGGCATCCTCGGGATGATGGTCGCCATGGCGATCGGCCGTTTCGTCTTTGCGCCGATTCTCCCGATGATGCAGCGCGACCTGGGGCTGACGCACGCCACGGCCGGCTATCTCGCTTCCCTCAACTATCTCGGATATCTCGCCGGCGCGTTGGGCTGTTCGCTCCGGCCGGTGCTCCTGCGGAGCGGGTCGTTCAACCTCGGCGCGCTGGTCATAAGCGTCGGCACGACGTTCCTGATGGGG
>JANXPS010000176.1 GCA_025357175.1 Deltaproteobacteria bacterium
GTGCCGCACAACGGTCCGACGGCGAAGATGAGCGGCATGTCCGGCTCGAAGGGGTCGAGCGCGTACGCATCCCGCAGAAGCCGCACACCCAGCCCTCGCCCGCCGAGGTAGGCGTGAAGCAATTCCGCGGGGATCGCCTCCCGGCGGGAGGTTCCGTCGGAAAGATCGACGTGGAGGAGTGTTCCGTGCCAGCCTGTCATTTTTTCATTATATACGGGCATCGATACGCCCCGGGTGGGTGTAGACGTTGAAGGACTTCCCCCGGAGGTAGCCGACAAGGGTGATCCCGTGCTCACGACAGAGTTTCACCGCCATGCCGGTCGGCGAAGTGCGCGAGGCGACGAGTGCGATGCCCAGCAGGGCGGCCTTCCCCGCCATCTCGGAGGAAACCCGCCCGGATGTCGCGAGCATCATTCCGGACATGTCGATCCCCTTGAGCATCGCCTCTCCGGCGATCCGGTCCAGCGTGTTGTGCCGCCCGATGTCTTCCGCGAACAGAAGCGCCTTCCCGCCGTTTCCGACCGCCGCGGAGTGGATGCCGCCCCGCCCGCGGTACCCTTCCGCGAGCGCCGCCATTTCATCCATCAGGCCGAATATGTCGCCGGGGGAAAAGGTGCGGGCAGCGGACGGCATTGGAAGGCCTGCCCCGCCCGCATCGCCATCCGGCGAAGGGATGTTGAAGACGATGCCGGTGCCGCATCCGGAGGTCAGCGTCGGCGTCAGCCGGGCGGGCAGCTCCCGGCGGATCCGGATGTTCGCGACGCCCGATTCGGCGCAGATGCCCATCGACACGAGATCGTCGGGCGTCGAGACGAGCCGCTGCATACGAAGGAATCCGGCGACGAGAAATCCGAGGTCGTGGGGGGAAGAGACGAGCGTCGCGAGCTCGACGTTGTTGACGGTCAGCGTCAGCGGGTACTCGTCGACCGGGCGATGGCCGCACGGAAGCAGTTTCCCGCCCTCGTAACGGTACACGCACTCGCCGCCCGAAGAATCCGCCCCCGTTTCGTCCAAAGTGCCCCCCTTTCCTTAACGGACCCGCCACCCGGTCATTCCACCATGAGGTAGAATATCCGTCCATGGGAACGATTGCCCGAATTCTTCGATGCCTGTCGGCCGCGATCCTGATATGCGCCTCGCTCGGCGCGGCCTGGAAAACGCACGCATCGCCCGCTGAACCGCGCCTCCGCCTGGCCACCACGACGTCGACGGAAAACTCGGGGCTGCTCGGCGTCCTGCTCCCCCCCTTCGAAAGACGGGCCGGATGCAGGGTCGACGTCATCTCGGTCGGGACGGGCAAGGCGCTCAAGCTTGGCGAAGCGGGCGACGTCGACGTCGTGCTCGTCCACGCGCGCGAACTCGAAGATCGATTCGTCGCCGCTGGGCACGGCGTGAACCGCCGCGACGTCATGTTCAACGATTTCGTGATCCTCGGGCCGAAAGCGGATTCCGCGTCGGTCGCGGGTTCGCCGGACGCAGCCGAAGCGTTCCGGCGGATCGCGGGTCGTGAAGCGCCCTTCGTCTCGCGCGGCGACCAGTCGGGCACGCACCTGAAGGAACAGGAAATCTGGCGATCCGCGAAGATCCTCCCGATAGGCGGATGGTACGTCGAGAGCGGTCTCGGCATGGGGGAAGCGATCACCATGGCCACCGAGAAGAACGGGTATACGCTTGCCGACCGGGCGACCGCGGTCGCGTGGCGCGCCAAGACCGACCTCGCCATCCTCCACGAAGGCGACCCCGTCCTTCGCAACCCTTACGGTGTCATCGCCGTCAACCCCGCCAGGCACCCGGCCGTCCGGCACGCCCTCGCCCTTGCCTTCATCGATTTCCTAACCGGGACGGAGGGGCAGGCGATCATCGCCGGATTCAAGGTCGACGGCAAACCGTTATTTTTCACGTACGCCCGCCCGGTTCATTGAATGGCCTTCCTGACCGATTCCGCGCGCACCGCCCTCGCCCTCATCCTCGCGCTCGATCCCGACATCGTGAGCGCGGCGCTCACCTCCCTCCGCGTGGCGGCCTGCTCGATCCTTCTCGCCGCCGTTCCCGCGATTCCGGTCGGACTCGCTGTGGGATTGCTCGATTTTCCGGGGAAGCGGGCGGCCGTCCTGGTCCTCAACAGCCTCATGGCGGTCCCGACGGTGCTGGTGGGACTCCTGGTGTACATGCTGATCAGCCGCCGGGGACCGCTGGGGGGACTTGAACTGCTTTTCACCCCGTCGGCCATCGTGCTCGGGGGCACGCTGCTCGCCGGGCCGATCGTCGCGACGCTGGTGATGAACGCAGTGGAGGGCGCCGATCGCAGGATCCTCCCGACGCTGATGACGCTCGGGGCCGGACCTGTCCGAACCGGACTCAAGTATTTGGCCGAGATCCGGCTGGGCATCGCGGCCGCGCTGGTCGCCGGCTTCGGCCGGGTCCTTTCCGAGGTCGGGGTCGCGATGATGCTCGGCGGCAACATCCGGGGCTACACCCGGACGATGACGACGGCCATCGCGCTCGAAACGGGGAAAGGGGAATTCGCGACCGGCGTCGGGCTGGGGCTCATCCTCATGACGATCGCCCTGCTGGTCAACGTCCTTTTCAATCTCATCCTCCAGAGGTCTAGGCCGTGACGGCACTCTACGACCTTGAAGGCGTCCTCAAAACCCGCAGCCCCGCATTCTCCATGGCGATCGGCTCTCTGAGACTCGAGGAAGGCGGCATCCACGCCCTGTCCGGGCCCAACGGATCCGGCAAGAGCACGCTGTTGTCGCTGCTCGCGTTCCTAGACCGGCCGACGAATGGAAGCGTCCGGTTCGCCGGGGAAAGCGTCGCATGGAACGCCCGCTCGCTCGCGCCCCTTAGGCGGCAGGTGACGCTGCTCCACCAGTCGCCGTGGCTTTTCCGCGGCTCGGTGTTCGACAACGTCGCGTGGGGACTCGACATCCGGGGGATCAAGGGGGAGGCGAGGCGTCGTCGGGTCGGCGAGGCGCTCGGGGCGGTCGGACTGTCGGGGCTCGAGGAGCGAGATGCGAAAAGCCTTTCCGGAGGGGAGGCGCAACGGGCCGCGATGGCACGCGCGATCGCGCGTTCGCCGAGGGTCCTGCTGCTCGACGAGCCGTTTT
>JANXPS010000197.1 GCA_025357175.1 Deltaproteobacteria bacterium
TCGTCTTTCCAGATCCGGTCGGTCCGGTGACCAGGACCATGCCGAACGGCTTATGGATCATTTCCATGAAATCCTTGAGCTGGTCGGGTTCGAAGCCCAGCTTGGTCATGTCGAGCTGCAGGTTGCTCTTGTCGAGCAGACGCATGACGATCTTCTCGCCGTAGATGGTCGGGAGGACGGAAACGCGGTAGTCCATTTCCATGCCCTTGCCCATCTTGAGCTTGATTCGGCCGTCCTGCGGCAGGCGGCGTTCGGCGATGTCGAGGCTGGACATGATCTTGAGTCGCGAGGCCAGCGGAGTGCGAAGCTTGAGCGGCGGACGCATGACTTCGTAGAGCACGCCGTCGATCCGGAAGCGGACGCGGAACTCCTTTTCGTAGGGCTCGATGTGGATGTCGGAGGCGCGCCGCTTGATGGCGTCGGTCAGCAGGAAGTTGGCGAGCTTGACGACCGGGGCGTCGTCGACGCCGCGTTCGACGTCGGCAAGGTCGAGTTCCTCTTCGCGAACGACCTCGAGATCGTCGTCCTGCTCGAAGTTGAATTCCTTGATGCCCATCGACTGTTCGAAGAACTTGTTGATCGCATCCGTGATCGCCTTTTCGGAGGCGAGGACCAGCTCGACGGAATATCCGGTCTTGAACCCGATGCCGTCGATGATGGCCATGTTGGAGGGATCGGCGACCGCGACGATGAGCTTGGTTCCGACGCGGTTGATCGGCAATGCCAGGTTCTTCTGGACCATGTCCTCGGGAAGCAGGCGAACGACGTCGGGATTGATGTCGTATTGCGTGAGGTCGACGACCGGCAGGTTGAACTGACGCCCGAGGAAAGCAAGAAGCTCGGGTTCCTTGACGAACCCCGCCTTCACCAGCACGGTCCCAATCCGCTCCTTGCTGCTCTTCTGGCTTTCGAGGGCAGTCCGGAGCTGCTCGGAGGTGATCAGGTTCCCCTTAAGGAGCATTTCACCGATCTTGGTGGCCATTACGGACATTAAGTTGTTTGCCGGTCCTTCCTGATTATTACTTTATCGAAATCGGATGACGTATTTGGAGTACGGCCCGCCTCGCCGCGGCGAGGTATTCGGCCCCCGGCACGACGATACCGGTCCACAGCGCAAAGCTTCGCGCTGCCTGGAATGCCAGCATCGGCAGACCGTCCATCGTGTCGATACCGCGTCGCCGAAGCGCGCGTACAAGCGGCGTGCCCCCCGGGACATACACTATATCGGCAAAGCGTGTCGTTTTCTCTACTGCTTTTATCGGGAAATCCTCCCATTCGGCGGAAAGTCCCAACGATGTGCACTGGACGATTAGAGCCGCTCCCGGAAAAGACTGCAACATCGAGGCCCGATCGAGCGGAGCGGTCCGGATCGATACCCCGCGGACGCGACCGCCCAAATCGCCGGCCATCCGCGACGATTTCCCGGTGTCGCGGTTCAGGATGACGATTTCCCGTGCGCCGGCAAGCATGAGTGCGAAGGCGATGCCCCTGGCCGCGCCTCCGGCACCCAGGATCACGACGCGCGGAAATATCCGGCCCCATCCGGCCGCCGCCGCGGCGTCGAGAAAACCGTCCCCGTCGGTGTTGTCCGCCAGCAGACGACCCTCCCTCACCGTCAGCACGTTGGCCGCGCCGCAGACCGCGACCGCCTCGGACCGGCCATCGGCCGCTTCGGCGGCCCGCCCCTTGAACGGAATGGTCACGTTGCCGCCGAGGAAGTTGGCCGACCGGACCACCCCGAGAAAATCCTCGAAACGGTCCGGGGAGATCTCGATTCCGACGTACCTGAGCGGAAGCGACCGGCGGCGGATCACGGAGCCGTGCATCGCCGGGCTGAGCGAATGGGAAAGCGGATTGCCCGTAACGAAGAGTAGCGATTCGAGATACGACGGCCGGATCGTCAAAGCGACTCCGGACGCAGGCGGAGGTCGTGAAGGGCGCCTGCCAGGGAGGCGAGTTCGTCCTCGGCGACCGTGCGGAGATCCAGGAGCAACCGTCCGTGGGCCACGCGGGCGACGACAGGGGGAACACCCGTCCTCAATAGACGCTCGAGCGCATGGGGAGACAGCGCAGGGTGGGTTATCGCGACGCATGCCGTCGCGATCTCGACCCCCGGCATGGCGCCCCCCCCGGGCGAGGACATATCCGGAACGACGGCCATGGAGAGTTCGACCGTTTCGACGGATGACTTCCGCTGCAACGCCTTGACGCGACGCACGAGCCGGTCGGCTCGCGCGCGAACCGTTTGGGCGTTCTCGGTCAGCATGCGGAGAACGGGAACCCGTCGAGCGGCGTCGCGCGGATCTTCGTAAAGCGCGAGCGTCGCCGAGAGCGCAGCGAGGCAAAGCTTGTCGACGCGGAGGGCCCGGGAGAGCGGATGTTTCTTGAGCGGTCCGACCAGGTCGCCGCGGCCGGCGATGATTCCGGCCTGAGGCCCGCCCAGCAACTTGTCGCCGCTGACCGTGACGATGTCGGCGCCGGCCGCCAGAGATTCCCGAACCGTGGGGGTGCCGGAGATGCCCGCATCCGAAAAGCGGAAAAAAGCTCCGGATCCGAGATCCTCAAGAACCGGGATGCCGCGGGCCATTCCGAGCACCGAGAGCTCGGAAGTCGAAACATCTCCGGTGAAGCCGGTGATCGTGAAGTTCGACCGGTGCACCTTGAGCAACAGCGCCGTGTCGGGGGTGATCGCGCGTTCGTAATCCGATATGCGCGTGCGGTTGGTCGTGCCGACTTCTATCATTCGTGCGCCGCTCTCGGCCATCACGTCGGGAATCCGGAAGGAACCGCCTATTTCAACCAGTTCGCCGCGGCTGACGATCACCTCCCGCCCACGGGCGAGGCCCGCAAGGCAAAGCATGAGGGCCGCCGCGTTGTTGTTGACGACGTGCACAGATTCGGCGCCGGTCAGGGCGAGCAGGCGGGGTTCGACGTGAATCGAGCGGGACGAACGTTCCCCTTTTTCGAGGTCGAATTCGAGATTGGAATAGCCCCCCGCTGTTTCGACGATCGCCTCGATCGCGGCGGCCGGCAGCGGCGAGCGCCCGAGATTGGTGTGGACGACCACACCGGTCGCGTTGATCACCCGCCGCAATGGAATCGATTCGAGGCGTCCGACTTCGGCAGGCAGCATGGATACGACCGCGTCGGCCGTTCCCCCGCGGGATGGAACCGGCTCGTTGCCCACAGGCAGCTCTCCGTCCCTGACTCGCGCGAGCAGGGCCCGGATCGCGGTGAGGACGATCTCTCTCGGGTGATCCGCGAGCAGAGCACGAACCGTGGGCATTTCGAGAATCGACGACACGGAAGGAATGGCATATCGCCGGGGGGACTCGGTCATCGGTCAGGCGGCGGCCAGTTCTTTGAGCAGCAGCTTCTTTCCATAGGCGGCGTTCTTCCTGACGAGAGACTCGGCCAGCTCCGCGTCGCGGTCGCGGAAAGCGGCAATGATTTCCCGATGCTGCCTGGCGGACCCTTCGATGCTGCCGTGCATGGCCAGGATCAGGCGGAAGCGCTGGAACTGCATCACGAGATTTCGATCGAGTGCCGCGAGCCGGTCGTTGCCGGAGGCGGTGACGAAGATATCGTGAAACTCGTTGTGCAACTCGATCGCCTTGCGCCATTCCTCGTTCATGGCGGCCGCAAGCATCGCATCGTTGACTTCGGCCATCCGGTCGATGTCGGCGTCGGTCAGCGCGGAGGTGGCCTGCCTCGCGGCAAATCCCTCGAGCAGCATTTTGAGATCGTAGAATTCGGAGATGTCCTTCGCGGAAAGCGAGGCGACGACCGCACCCTTGCGCGGGACGACGGTGATAAACCCCTCGGCTTCCAGCTGCCGTAGCGCTTCCCGGACGGGCGTTCGGCTGATGCCGAACTTTTCGGCGAGGTCGGGTTCGGCCACGCGTGCCCCGGCAGGGAGGGTCCCGTTCACGATCGCGTTGCGAATGCCGTCGGCGATCCGTTCGCGGAGCGTGGTGCGGGTGTCGATCCGGATGTCGAGATTCAGCAAACAGGCCCCTTCACGGCCCGATTCCCGGGCACGCCAACTGTACACTGTATACCATGTCCGTCAGCAGGCGTCGACGACGACGGGGTGGCCGGGAGCCGCGGAAGTCCTGTCGACGTGCATCGCCAGCCGGATTCCGGACCCTGAATTCCCGTCGTCGATTTCGGCCTCGTCCACGAGTTCGCGCATCAGCTTGAGCGCCCGGCTGCGGTCCTTTGCGGTGCCTGCGTCTTCCGGACGCCTGAAGCCGTTTCCGTCGTCGCGCACGAATATCTCGATCTTCCCAGGGGAGAACAGGTAGCGGATCTGGACGCGACCGGATCCGGAGACGCCGTGCTCGAAGGTGTTGATGCAGGCTTCGATGATGGCCATCTTGAGCCGGGCGATCGCATCGACGTCGAGCAACGCCCAACCGGCGATTTCCTCGGCTACGCGACCGGCGACCATCTCGGTGTCGGCCTTCTTCGGAAGCACGAGCGTGAATTCGACCGCGTCTGATGCGGGGCTGCGCGCCGGGAAGCGGGAGGACTCGGGCGGGGCGGAGGGCCCGGATGGCTGCTGCGTTTCCTCCATGCCGAACAGGTTGAGGAATAGCCGGAGCTGCGATCGGTGCGTCAAATGGATGCCGAAGGCGGCGGCCAGCTCGATGGCGCCGGGTTCGACCGCTTCCCCGAAAAGAAGCCACTTGCAAAGCCGCTCGGCCGGCAGCGTTTTTTCCAGCGCGAGCAGACGGGTCCTGTTTTCGAAATGCTCGACGGCCGCGCGCGTCAGCGTTTTTCCCGGATCGACGTCCACGGCCCACGCAACCATTCTGTCCTCGGAATAATCACCACCCTGGAACCCGTATCCCACCAGGTCGAAGTCGAATCTGGAACCCGCCCGATCGGCGCGATACCCCCGAGATACGGCGCTGATCTTGGGCAACCGGAGCATGGAAGGTTCGTGTTCCAGCCCGACCATGATCTCGAGCAACCCTTTTTCGCCGTACCGGTCGATGAATTTCCCGAAATCGAACAGGAGCGCGGGAACCTCGCGGCAGTCCCACCGTTGCATCAACTGCTTGACCGTATCCCGGAACGACTCCTGTTCGCTGTCCGTCAAAGTGGCGGATGCGCGGGAAAGCCTCGACTGGACGATATCCGATGCGACCTGCGAAGAGGTGCGGCCCATCGCCCCCCGCTCGACTGCCCAGGTCAGGAAATCCTCGAGGACCGGGTCGCGGTGAAACTCGATATGCTCGAAATCGGTGCGGACGAGCCCCTTGAGTTCGAGCGCCGTCAACGCTTCCTCGCCCTCCCGGGGACTGGCGCCGTAAAGGGTCAGCGCGCCTTCGACCGTATCGAGCGGGAAGCGGTCGCACAGGACCCGCTTGAGAAAGCGGACGGTCCGCCCGCGCACGGCACGGTCGGGCACCAGGTTTTCGAAAATTTCTTTCCAGTACCGGTTCAACCCTCCCCCGGTCACGGAAGCCGCATAAAGATTTTCGAAGTCGATCTCGTCCCGGACCTCGGCCCCGCTGAACGAGATTTCGTCGGCCAGCATCCGAAGGTAAGCGGGGATAGCTCCCAGCCGGTCGACTGCCCGTTCGCAAACCGGGAACGGAACCGAAAACTCCCGGCGCTCGCACAGGGAGTTCCACAAACGGGCTCCCCCCTCGGCGGAAAGACGCCCTGTTTCCATCATCCGGAATACGCCGTACAAACCTTCGCGCTTGAGTTCGGAGGTGATGCGCCCCGGCGTCGAACCCGACAGGACAAACGGAAAGCGGGCCGCCTTGATGAACGGGCGGAGAATCGACAGGACGGAGCCGTCGGGCACCCCCTCGATTTTGGAGGCAAACTGGAAGTCATCCAGGAGCAACACGGGGTATACTGTTGAGTCGGACGCGGCAAACGGCGCCGAGAATGCATTGACCAATGCCGAGACGGCGTCTCCGGACGCGACATGGCGCATGTGGGCCGCCAGCAACTCCCGGCAGGATTTGAATCCGGACGCTTCAAGCCGGTCGCATGCCTCCTCGGGCGCTACCATTCCGGAGGTTCCCGGTTTGACGAACGAAAGCAGCTGCCCCAAGTATTCTCGAAGGAATTGTCCGGAAAGCTCGATCGGGGTCGAGTGGACATTGCTGAACGCGAAATAGAAAGGGAATGCCCGCGGGATCATGACGGCCGGTTGTTCGAGGATCGCCGATTCAAGCTTCAAAAGCAGGGAGGTCTTTCCCGCTTCGGGCGGACCGGACAACATCACGGCGGCCCCGACGCCCCGCGAACCGTCGAGGCAGACACGCAATAGTGAAGACAGCTCGTCTTCACGCCCGAAGAACGCGTCGGGATCGAACGCGGTTGCAGCCCCTGGGTTGCGGAACAGGTGCAAGACGGCTATTGTCCCTTTCCCGTTCGGATAGTTCCTTTTCAAACGAATAATGTATCTCTTTACCGGACGCAATTCAAAATCAATATGGTCAGGTGCCCTTGAAAACGTTGACGCGCATTCCCCCTTCCGTCCAGAAACCCTCCCGCTACAGCGGTTGCGAAGTCAGGCGGTCCCTCCTGGCCCCCGACGAAGCGCGCACCCGCTTCCTGCTGGCATTCCCGGACGTCTACGAAATCGGCATGTCGCACCTCGGCATGCTGCTGCTCCACGACATCCTCAACAACCGGCCTGGGACGCTCGCGGAACGGGCATTCGCACCCTGGGCCGACATGGAGGCCGAACTCCGGGAGAACGACGCTCCCCTCTGCTCCCTGGAATCGGGAACGCCAGTCGGAAACTTCGACATCGTCGGCTTCTCCCTGTGTTACGAGCTGACATTCACGAACGTGCTGTTGATGCTCGACCTGGCGGGCATTCCGTTGCGGAGCGCGGCGCGGGGTGCCGGCGACCCGCTCGTGCTGGGCGGAGGCGTATGCACGCTGAACCCCGCCCCGATATCGCCCTTCTTCGATGCGTTGCTCGTCGGCGACGGGGAGGAAGCCGTCCTAGAAATCGTGGACGCATACGAGGCATGGAAAGCGGAAGGGTCCCCCAGGGAGGCGCTGCTTGAGCGGCTTGCCGCGATCGACGGCGTATTCGTGCCCGGCGTGTCTCGACGCGTGGCCCGCCGGATTCTTCCGGACATGGCAAACTCTCCGATGGTTCCCTCCCCCATCCTGCCCGCGATGCGGATCGTGCACGACCGGCTGAGCATCGAGATCTCCCGCGGCTGCACCCGCGGTTGCCGCTTCTGCCAGGCCGGGTACGTCTATCGGCCCGTCCGCGAACGCGACCCGCTCCCGCTGCTCGGCTACCTGCAGGATTGCGCCCGGCGAACCGGCTACGACGAGGTGGGACTGCTCTCCCTTTCCGCCGCCGATTACGGATCCATCGACCGGCTCATCACCGAGGCGATGGAGACGCTCTCACCCGAGCGGGTCTCGGTGTCGCTCCCGTCGATCCGTCTCGACGCGCTGCAGGAAAACACGGTCCAGCAGATCAAGAAGGTCCGCAAGACCGGCTTTACGCTTGCGCCCGAGGCCGGGACCGAGCGCCTTCGCAGATCCATCAACAAGGGGATCACCGACGAGGATCTGCTGCGCGCGGCCGACACGATCTACGGAAACGGGTGGCAGACGATCAAGCTCTATTTCATGCTCGGCCTGCCGGGTGAAACGGAAGAGGACGTCCGCGCCATCGGCGAGCTGATCAAGCGGGTCGCCGCCGTCGCGCGCCGCCACGGGAAACGCAACAGCGTCACCGCCAGCCTGTCGACGTTCATTCCCAAGCCGCACACGCCTTTCCAGTGGGAGGCGCAGATCGCTCCCGCCGAATCCCAGGCGCGAATCGCGATCGTCAAGGGGATCGTCGGCCGCGACCGGAACGCGGACGTGAAATACAACTCGCCCGAGGTGTCGGAACTCGAGGGAGTGTTTTCCCGCGGCGACGCGCGGCTGGCGGACGCCATCGAGGAGGCGTACCGGCAGGGAGCCAGGTTTGACGCCTGGACCGAGATGTTCTCCGTCCAGCGTTGGCGCGATGCCTTCGCGACGTGCGGAATCGACCATCTTCGCTACCTCGATGGACGCGATCCGGCGGGCGAACCGCTCCCGTGGGACTGCGTCGACGCCGGTCTCGGCCGCGAATTCCTCCTGTCCGAGCGCTCGAAATCGCTCACCGGCGAGGCGACGCCCGATTGTCGTTCCGGAGAATGCTCCGCCTGCGGCGTATGCGTCGGTCCGGTGCAAAACGTCACCTACCGGCTTCCGCCCGCGGATACGGCTGTGGTCTCCGGGAAACCGGAAACGTCGTCCCCGGCCGCGGCCCTGCCCCCCCCCGAATACCGCGCCATCGTCCGCCTCCTTTTTTCGAAGGAAGGACCCGCCCGGTACCTGAGCGGCCTCGAACTGCAATCGATCTGGGCCCGCGTGCTGCGACGCGCCGGGATGCCGGTCGCCTACAGCCGGGGATTCCACCCCCAGCCGCGGCTCTCTTTTTCTCCCGCGCTGCCCGTGGGGACCGAGAGCGACGCCGAGTTCGTGGAGGCGGAATTCTCGCTGCCGGTGCCGCTGGAAAACGTGCTGAAAACCGTTCCGCCGCATCTGCCCGCCGGAATCCGCCTTCTCGATGCGCAGCGCGTGCCGCCGCTCGGACCCTTCATTTCCGACTTCGACCTCATCTGCGAGTACCGCGTTTCTCCCGATCCGGGTACCGCGTTCCCTCCTGAGGTGAACCCGGAATCGGTCAGCGCCGCCCGCACGCTTTTTCTGGCTGCGGAAACCGTACCCCTCGTTTCGGAAAAAGACGGAAAGCGCTCCGAGATCGACCTGCGAAAGCTGGTCTCCGATTTCAGGATGAACGGCGACGAACTCTCCATTACAATCGTCCATGGAACCGGGAAAGGGGTTCGGCCGCTCGACGCGGCATCAGCCCTGTTCGGCGTCCAGTTTCCGTCGTCCCGATATTCGATCAGGAAGGTGTCCGCGGAGCCCCGCCCGCGGCTGAAAAAATAACGTGCAGAAAACAAACAAGCTGATCGTCATCAACGCGGCCGCCTACGAAACGCGCGTGGCCACTCTCGAATCGGGCATCCTGGTCGACCTTCTGGTCGAACGGGGCGACGACCGGAACCTCGTCGGCAACATCTACAAG
>JANXPS010000199.1 GCA_025357175.1 Deltaproteobacteria bacterium
GAGATTCCGGACCAGCGGTGTCGTCGACAACCGGGCCTGAAACAATCCGTAATGACGCGCCACGTGGACAGCCTCTTCCGGTATGCCGGCGTCCAGGCCGGGGCCCGTATCATCTGAATCTTCTTCCGAGGGTTCGGGCGAAATCGTCGCCTCTCTCGACGCCAGCATCCTGTCGGCCAGGGCAACGAGCTGTTCGATATTCCCCGCCTCGGATGCTTCCAGAGCGCTGATCCGAACCATGGACGGGTCGATCACACGATCCGTGACCCCCGGGTCGAAGGAGGCGGCGATCGCACGAAAGTGGGTTTCCCGACTTGCGTAAACATCGCGCCGGGCAGGATCTTCCTGTTCGAGAACGGTCAGCCTGCAGATTAGTCGTTCGCACGATTCCGCCATCTGGTGCGCGGAATCGTGTCTGCTCGTCAGACTCGGGAAGAAGGGGCTGATGCAGGCTTCGCCGGGGTCGTAGACCAATTTCCCGAGTTCGAGAAGGTACAACTTGCCGTCGATGGCCTGACGAAGGCTCTTGACCCGGTTGGCAAGATTCCGGACTTCGTGCCAGTCCTCCCGCTGGATGGCCGCATGGATTTCATGAAGCGACGATTCGATGACCGCGAGATCCTTCTTCCGCCCATGGAATGCATCCCGGGACAGGCGTGCCGATAGAAGGCTCCTCGCGCGGTCCAGGTAGAGATCGCGGTAGAGCGTGTCCAGATCTCCGACCCTCGCCAGCGACGAGATCGCGTCGGGCAAGTCGAGTTTCCCGAGCATGATCACCCCTGCCTTTTCTGTTCCGACGTTGCCGATGCGCCGGATCGGCGAATTGTTCCCCTGAATTGGAATCAGCAATAAACGCGCCCGTCCTTCCGTTGGGCATGACCATGCAACCTGCGGTTATTGCACGGATATTTTGTCGTCTTCCGGAGCGGTTCATCAGGGGTTAGGCATGCCGGAGAATATCCTTCGATGCGCCCTTGAACTTTCTTCAGGAACAACCGGAATTTCCGACCGACCGTTCCTCCCGAAGCCGAAGAGAATTCCCTGTCCTGTTCAAGGATATTGGGCGGGAATCAAGTCGCGGGAATGCCTGATTCTCATAACCTGCTGTTATTGCAGCTATATCTAGGTTGGCATGCCCGATGCTTTGTTCATCGTCAGAATCGGGGGCATCGCAGGGACTCCGATGGGAAGTTCCGCGGTCCGCGAAATCATTTCCCAAAGCCGCGAAGCGGCGAAGGGAGCGCAAAGGAGAACGGAAATGAAAAAGATCATCGGTTGTGCGGTGGCAGTCGTCGCGGTGATGTCCATGGGTGGGACGGTTCTTGCGGCCTCGCAGAAGGAGACGACGCGCGTGCCGGAGAAGGGCACATGGGAGTATCAGTGGGCGATGGAAACCGGCAACCTGCCGTCCGACGAAACCGGCCGCGCCAAGACGAGCGGGACCACTTTGGGGCCGCAGGAGGAAACGGTCGAAATCGGCGGGATGACCTATCGGATTCACATCGACCTGCAGTAATCCCATTCCGGTCGTCGGAACAAGGTGACCGAAGGGAGGGGGGATGAAGCGACCCCCCCTCCCTTGATCTCTTATCGGCAATAAGGAACTGGAGGACGGACCATGGAAAACGCTTTCACCTGCCCGATGCACCTCGAAGTCATGCAGTCCGGTCCCGGAAACTGTCCCAAGTGCGGGATGGCGCTCGAGCGGGCTGGGTTGCCTGCGCGCGAGGAAGAGGAGGATCACGAACTGATCGACTTGCGTCGACGGTTTCGGGTCTGCGTGATCCTGACGGCTCCGTTGTTCCTCGTCGCCATGAGCGAGTCCGTACCCGGGATTCCTATGGATCGCATTCTCCATGGCCGCGTCTTGCGATGGGTGGAACTGTTCCTGGCCACTCCTGTCGTGTTGTGGGGCGGGTGGCCTTTCTTCGTTCGCGGCTGGCAGTCGATCGTGAATCGGAGCCTCAACATGTTCACCCTGATCAGCCTCGGCGTCGCGGTAGCGTACGGTTACAGCCTGGCTGCGGTGTTTTTCCCCGAGCTCTTCCCGTCCTCGTTCCGGGATGCATCGGGCATGGTTGCCGTCTATTTCGAGGCGGCGGCCGTCATCGTAACCCTTGTGCTGCTTGGGCAGGTTCTCGAATTGAAGGCGCACAGCCGAACCGGTGCCGCGATCCGGGCGCTCCTCGGGCTTGCTCCGAAGACGGCGCGGCGGATCGGTGAGGGCGATGTCGAGGAGGACGTTCCTCTGGATCGGATCCGCCCCGGCGATCGTCTGCGGGTGCGCCCCGGCGAGAAGATCCCGGTGGACGGCGTCGTTCTCGAGGGCAGAAGTTCCGTGGACGAGTCGATGGTTACCGGGGAGCCGATTCCCGTCGAAAAGAACGGCGGGGACAGAGTCGTGGGTGCCACGATCAACGGTACCGGTGGACTGGTGATGCGCGCGGAACGCGTGGGCGCCGAGACGCTGCTTGCCCGGATCGTCCGGATGGTTGCGGATGCGCAGCGCAGCCGGGCTCCCATCCAGAAATTGGCGGACGTGGTCGCGGGTTACTTCGTCCCGGCGGTCGTCGCGGTGGCGGCGGTCACCTTCGTGGTCTGGTCGGTGTGGGGGCCGGATCCGAGGATGGCGCGGGCGCCGATCAATGCGGTGGCGGTGCTGATCATCGCATGCCCCTGCGCCCTCGGACTCGCCACGCCGATGTCGATCATGGTGGCCACGGGGAAGGGCGCGACGGCAGGTGTGCTTTTCCGGAACGCCGGGGCGATCGAGGTGATGCGGAAGGTGGATACCCTCGTGGTCGACAAGACCGGGACGCTGACCGAAGGGAAGCCGCGTCTGGTGACCGTGGAACCGGCGGCGGGCTGGGATACTCCCGCGCTTCTTCGACAGGCTGCCGGGTTGGAACGGGGGAGCGAGCATCCGCTGGCGGGGGCGATCATCGGCGGCGCAATGGATCGTGGAGTCGAACCGTCCGGGTCAAGCGGCTTCGAATCGGTGCCCGGTCAAGGCGTCTTGGGTACGGTCGAAGGGCGGGTCGTGGCGCTCGGGAACCGGAATCTTCTCGAGCGTCACGGTGTCGATACGACCGGGGTGGACGCGAGGGCGGACGCGCTCCGGAAAGACGGCCAGACCGTGATGTTCGTCGCGGTGAACGGGGCGTTCGCAGGGCTCCTGGGCGTCGCCGACCCGATCAAGCAGACGACGCCGGAAGCGATACGGGCGCTCCACGGGGAAGGACTCCGGATCGTCATGCTGACGGGAGACAATCGCCCGACGGCGGAAGCAGTGGCCGGAAAACTCGGGATCGACGAGGTCGTCTCCGAGGTTCTCCCGGACCAGAAGGCCGGAGTGGTCAAGCGGCTCCAGGACGAAGGTCGCGTCGTCGCCATGGCGGGCGATGGCGTCAACGATGCTCCGGCATTGGCGCAGGCACAGGTCGGAATCGCGATGGG
>JANXPS010000264.1 GCA_025357175.1 Deltaproteobacteria bacterium
GCGCTTCGCCTCGACGTCGTCCAGCCCGAGGGGGGCAAGCCGATGTCTTCAGGAGCATGGGCGCTCGGACGCCAGTTGAAAGCAGGTGAGCGGCTTGAGTAAGGGCCATGATTCTACGAACGGCAAGCGTCCCGGCAGCAAGGATCCCCGGCAGCCCGGAAAGGTCCCGCGTCCCGAAGCGTCCGGAAGGCCGGGCGCCTCCCGAAGCAGGACGGGAAAGCGGCCCGAGACGGTCCAGCCGTTCAACCCCAATTCTCCGGGTTCGAAACCGTCGCGCACGACGGTTCGCAGCGAGGCGATCCGGATTCTCGCGCGCGTCGACGGCGACGGCGGATTCGCCGATATCCTGATCGATCACGCCCTGCGCTCCGGCGCATTTCCAGACATGCGAGACCGGGCGCTGATGACCGAACTCGTGATGGGAACGCTCCGTCGGCGCGGAACGCTCGATGCCGTCATATCGCCCCACCTGTCGCGCACGCTCGAGAAGACCGACCTATCGGTCCGCAACGCGCTGCGGCTCGCGGTCTACCAGCTTCTCTACATGCGGGTGCCCGAACGGGCGGCGCTGTTCGAGACGGTCGAGGCGGTCAAGACGCTGCGCGGCGAACAGGTCGCCGGATTCGCGAACGGGGTGCTCCGGTCGGTCCTTCGCGACAACACGCGCGTGCATCTGCCCGAAGGGCCGTGGGCGGCCCGCGTCGGTGCCGAGTGTTCCGCGCCCGAGGCGCTGGCCACCGCGCTCATGCGCTCGATGGGCGGTCCCGAAGCGGCCCTTTATCTGGCCGAAGCGCTCGAGAAGCCCCCTTTCACGGTGCGCACGAATCCGTTCTGCGTGACCAAGGGCGGGCTCATCGCCCACCTGACCGAGGCGGGACGCGAGCCTTCCGCCTGCCGCTTCGCCCCCGACGGCATCAAGCTGGGCGCGCCGTCCGCGATCCACACCGACACCGATTTCCGGCAGGGGCGCTACCTCGTGATGGACGAGGGGGCGCAGCTGATCGCCCCCCTCCTGTCTCCACGAGAGGGTGAGGCGATCCTCGACGCCTGCGCGGCGCCGGGCGGCAAGACGACCCACCTCGCGGCGCTGGCGGAGGGCAAGGCCACGATCACGGCGACCGATGTATCCGATGCGCGCGTTGCCATGCTTCGAGAGACGATCACCAGGCTCCAGGCGCCCGGCATAGAGACGTTCGTCCACGACTGGTCGGCGGCGACGCTGCCCATGTTCGAGGGCCGCTTCGACAAGGCGCTGGTCGACGCACCGTGCACGGGCATGGGCGTCATTCGGCGGAATCCCGACGCCAAGTGGCACTTCAAGCCGGAAGATCCGGCGCGCATGGCGGAGCTGCAGACCCGGATCCTGCGCAACGTCTGGCCGACGCTGAAGCCCGGCGGCACGCTGCTTTACTGCACCTGCTCGCCGCTGCGCGAGGAAGACGAGCAGGTCGTCGAGCGATTCGTCGACGACACGGGCGCCACGCGCCTCGGCCGCGGCATGATCCTCGCCCGGGGATGGCCCGGCCCCCAGGACGCGGTCGCCGAGGACGGCGTCGTTCGCCTCCTGCCCCACCGCCACGGCACCGACGGCTTCTTCGCGGCGCTGCTGCGCAAAGACTAAGGGACATGACAAGGACCATGACCCTTGTTTGGGAGGTTCGTATGAAATATCTCATCGCCCCGTCGCTGCTCTCGGCCGATTTCGGGCGTCTGGCCGACGAAGTCCACGCGATCGAGGCCGCCGGCGCCGACTGGCTGCATCTCGACGTGATGGACGGACGCTTCGTCCCCAACATCACATTCGGCCCGCCCGTGGTCGCCGCGATCCGGAAATATGCGACGCGGCCGCTCGACGTCCACCTGATGATCGTCGAGCCCGAGCGGTACATCGACGCGTTCGCCCAGGCGGGCGCCGACATCATCACCGTTCATGCCGAAGCCACGCCGCACCTGCAGCGCGCACTTTCGCAGATCCGCGAGGCAGGCAAAAAGGCGGGCGCCGTGCTCAATCCGTCGACGCCGCTTTCCGCCATCGAGTACGTGCTCGGCGACGTAGACCTGGTCCTGCTGATGTCGGTCAACCCCGGTTTCGGCGGTCAGTCCTACCTCCCGGCGATAACCGCCAAGATCGATCGCCTGCGCACGATGATCGACCGCGCGGGGCTTAAGGTCGACATCGAAGTCGACGGCGGCATCAAGTCCGACAACGTGGGGGCCGTGATCGAGGCGGGAGCGAACGTGATCGTGTCGGGGTCGGGCATCTTCGGGGCGGGCGACTACGCGGACGCCATCTCGAAAATGCGGAAAAACATCTCGATCGGCGCCTCCGGCTTTCCGGCCTGAGCCGCAGACACGCCGAACGGCGACGCAAGGGGGGTAACGGGCAAATGGGTCGTATCGAAATCGGGCTTTGGCATCTCGGGGTGCGCGGGAACAAATGCGTCGAGGCGTTGTCGAAAAACGGCTTCGCCGCCGAGTTCTTCCCGACGCAGGATGCACTGCGGAAGCGGCTGCTGAAAGAGTGCGAAACGGCCCGATCGATCGGCTTCGGCGGATCGTACTCGGTCGCCGAGATGGGGATCTACGAGGCGCTCGAAGGCAAGGGGAAGGAACTGCTCGACCACGGCCGGGCGCCCGCCGACCGGAAGGCCGAAGTCCGCCGCGCCCAGCAGACGTGCGATCTCTTCCTCACCGGCACCAATGCGGTGACGCTCACAGGCGTTCTCGTCAACCTCGACGGCAACGGCAACCGCACCAACGCGATGACGTTCGGCCCCGGCCGCGCCATCGTCGTAGCGGGAGCCAACAAGATCGTCTCCGACGTGCCCGACGGCATCCGCCGGATCAAGACCGTCGCCGCCCCGCGGAACGCCAAGCGGCTGGGCGTTGCCACCCCGTGCGCGACCACCGGAATCTGCGAGGAGTGCAACTCCCCCCAGCGGATCTGTCGCGTTTATTCGATCATCGAACGCAAGCCGACCAACTCCGACATCTCCGTTTTCGTCTGCGGCGACCCGATGGGTCTATAAGGAGAGCGACAGCCATGCCGTCGATCCCGTTCATCCTCGGCTTCCTCGCAGTCGGCGCCTTCACAGGATCGGTTTCCGGCATGTTCGGCATCGGCGGCGGCGTATTCGTCATCCCGGCGATGGTCTGGTTCTTCGGCTTCAGCCAGAAGATGGCCACCGGCACGTCGCTCGGCATGCTGCTGCCACCGATCGGCATCCTCGCGTTCCTCCAGTTCTACAAGGCGGGCAACGTCAACGTCGCCGGCGTGCTCCTGCTGGTCGCGGGATTCCTGGTCGGCTCGTACTTCGCCTCCGGATACGCGATCGCCCTGCCCGAAAACCTCCACCGGAAGCTGTTCGGCGCCCTCCTCATCGTCATGGGCACCATCTACATCGCCACCTCGAAGTAGCCGGTCCCGTTCGACGCGGCGACTCCGCGCTTGACGGGGGTGGCGGGCTTCTAATATAATGCGGGGTCTTTCACCGGGATGTGGCTCAGCTTGGTAGAGCACCTCGTTCGGGACGAGGGGGTCGCTGGTTCAAATCCAGTCATCCCGACCACTTGTGACAAGGGGTTACGGCAACCGCGCCGTGACCCCTTTTTCGTTTCTCGGGGGTGATGTCCGATTCCACCCGATCAACGTGGAAACAATTATCCCGGGGTCACTTGACCCGATTTTGCTCTAAGAATCATCTTCTCCACGTCCGGAATCGCATCACGGTAAGTCATTTCAATAACCGGATGTGTCGATGCGAATACTCGGAAAATCTCGTCCGCGAATGCCTGCCCTA
Organism: Deltaproteobacteria bacterium; assembly: GCA_025357175.1. Lineage (GTDB taxonomy): Bacteria > Desulfobacterota > Deferrimicrobia > Deferrimicrobiales > Deferrimicrobiaceae > JANXPS01. The sequence continues at coordinate 3,801 of JANXPS010000264.1, forward strand.
TTGCATCGACATCCGTAAAATCGAATATGACATGCTTGAACAGTTCTATTCTTTCAAGAACTCGCCTTGCTTGCGATCTCGATACCAATCGTTCATCGCCATACTGTGCCAAGCGCACCGGAACGACCGTTTTGTTGAACCCGTAATTGTCTCCATCGGAATATTCGTTGAATATCTGCGTGGTGGATCTTGAAGCATTATTGGACAATTCGAGGATAACGGTAGTCCCGGTTTCCGGTGTTCCCGTTTCCAGAATCCAATCTTCCAGTTTTCCAAACTTGTGAGCGAAGTGAACATCCCCCGACAGGATTGAGAAACTGTCGAACATTCTGGACGTGAAAAATATTCCTTCCCCCGAATGTCTATCCGGGTCCGTGGTCAGTTTTCCCTTTGCCAGTTCGAGGATTGCATGGCGTTCGTCCAGCAAATTCTTTTTCGCTTTG
>JANXPS010000285.1 GCA_025357175.1 Deltaproteobacteria bacterium
CGTCCGCTACGGCCATCGGGCGGAGGGGACCACGGGGCTCGTCGAAATGATGTCGAAGACGCGGGCCGAGGGGTTCGGTCCCGAGGTCAAGCGCCGCATCATGATCGGCACCTATGCGCTGTCGGCCGGCTACTACGAGGCGTTCTACGGAAAGGCGCAGAAGGTTCGCACCCTCATCCGGAGAGACTTCGACGCCGCGTTCGAAAAGGCCGACGTGCTGCTGACCCCCACGGCGCCGACGCCGGCGTTCCGGATCGGGGAGAAGACCGACGACCCGCTGACGATGTACCTGTCCGACATCTACACGATCCCGTGCAACCTCGCCGGCATCCCGGGCATTTCGGTGCCTTGCGGCATGTCCTCCGAAGGGCTGCCGATCGGCGCGCAACTGCTTGCCAACCACTTCCGCGAGGAAACGCTGCTGACGGCGGCCGCCGCGATCGAGCGGGCCATCCCGCTGCCCCGCGTCGCCCCGTTCAAGGGATAAGAGGGAGCACCCGGTTATGGATTTCGAAGCGGTCATCGGGCTGGAGGTTCACGCCCAGCTGTCAACCGAAAGCAAGATCTTCTGCGCCTGCTCGGCGAAGTTCGGCGCCACGCCCAACGCGAATGCCTGCCCCGTCTGCACCGGGATGCCCGGCGTCCTGCCCGTTCTCAACCGGAGGGTGGTCGAGTTCGCGATCCGGGCGGCCGTGGCCACGGGCTGCACCGTCCAGCGCAAGAGCGTCTTCGCCCGGAAAAACTATTTCTATCCCGACCTCCCGAAGGCGTACCAGATCTCCCAGTACGAGCTGCCGATCGCCCTCGGCGGCCACCTCGACATCGAGGCGGGCGGCGCGGCCAAGCGGGTCGGCATCACCCGGATCCACATGGAGGAGGACGCCGGCAAACTGATCCACGATGGCGCGTTCGCCGGCAGCCAGGGATCTCTCGCCGACCTCAACCGCTGCTCCGTCCCGCTGATCGAGATCGTCTCCGAACCCGACATGCGTTCGGCGGAAGAGGCAAGCGACTACCTTCGAAGGCTCCGCGACATCCTCGTCTACCTCGAGGTGTGCGACGGCAACATGGAAGAGGGGTCGTTCCGCTGCGACGCCAACGTGTCGGTGCGTCCGCGGGGGCAGGAAAAACTCGGCACGCGGGCCGAACTCAAGAACATGAATTCCTTCCGCAACGTCGAGAAGGCGATCGAATACGAGATCCGCCGCCAGGTCGAGCTGATCGGGGACGGGGGCGCCGTCGTCCAGGAGACGCGGCTCTGGGATGCCGACCGCGGCGAGACACGCTCCATGCGCGGCAAGGAAGAAGCCCACGATTACCGCTACTTCCCCGATCCCGACCTGCTCCCGCTTGTCGTCGCGGACGCGTGGGTCGACGAATTGCGGCAGACCATCCCCGAGCTGCCCGTCCCCAAGGCCGCGCGGTTTTCGGAGCAATACGGGCTGACGGCCTACGACTCGGCGCTTCTCGCCTCCGTCCGGGCGCTGGCCGGCTTTTTCGAGGGATGCGTGGCGGCGTACGCGAAGAACCCGAAGACGACCGCGAACGAATGCATCCAATGGAAGGACGCGATCCTGGCCGGCGCCGTGTCCGCCGAGACGATCGCCCAGATCGTCGAGGATCGCGAGACGGGGTTGATCTCCGCGACGGCGGGCAAGACGCTGATCGAGCAGTCGATCGCCACCGGCCGTCCCGTCCGGATCCTGCGCGAGGAGCTCGGGCTGACGCAGATGTCCGACGCGGGCGCGCTCGAGGCCGCCGCCGCGGGCGTGATCGAGGCCAACCCGAAGGAAGTCGGGATCTACAAGGGCGGTAAAGAAGGACTGCTGTCGTTCTTCGTCGGGCAGGTGATGAAAGAGACCAGGGGCAAGGCCAACCCGAAACTGGTGGCCGAGGTGCTCAAAAAACTGCTGGGGTAGCGATCATGCGCAAGGCGGCCTACGTCGTGGCGGCGGTATTCGTCGTGTCCCTGCTCCTCGTGACCATCCTGCCGCGCGTCGTTTCGCTCGACGGCATGACCCCTTCGCTGATCGCAGCGATCGAGGAAAATACCGGACGGAAAGCGACGGTCAAGAAGGTGTCGTTGTCGCTTTTCCCCGGGATCGGGATCCGGGTCCGGGAACTGACGTTGTCAGGCGACCCGGGCCGCGAATCCGAGAAGTTGCTCGACGCGCCCGAGGCCGAATTCCGGCTCGCGATCATGCCGCTTTTGTCCGGTCACGCGGTCTTTTCCAGGATCATCGTGGTACGCCCCGCCATCCTCTTCCGGAAATATTTGGACGGCACGACTTCGGTTTCCGAAATGTCCAGGCGACTGTCCGCGCCGACGCCCTCTTTCGGCACCAACGGCGGCGGCCGGCCGTCGGTCGCGATCGATTCGATCGACATCCGCGATGCGCGGGTCGCCTTGCGCCTTCAGGGTCCGGAAGGACGCGTTGACGCATACGACATCGCGCCGGTGACGGCGCGCTTCGGCCGCGTCGGCGGACCGGGCCTCGACTTCGACATCGC
>JANXPS010000290.1 GCA_025357175.1 Deltaproteobacteria bacterium
CACCGGCATCCTCGGTATCGCGGCCGCGAAGTTGGGCGCCGCCGAAGTGCTGGGGCTCGACAACGATCCTCTCGCGGTCGAGGTCTGCAACCAAAACGCCGCCGTCAACGGCGTCTCGAACATTTTCCGCGCCACGGACACGCACGTCGAAAAGGCGGAAGGCACGTTCGACCTCGTCATCGCCAACATCATCGCCGAGATACTGGCCGACATGAAGGGTTCGCTGCTGGCCCGCCTGGCGCCCGGCGGCCGTATCCTGCTCTCCGGCATCCTCGACGAAAAGGCCGGCTGGGTCCGCGAAGAGTTCGAGGCCGAAGGGGCGAAGCTGATCGAGGAACGGCGCTCCGGACAGTGGGCGGCGCTGCTGCTCTCCAGATAATCGCAACAGTCCGCCCGTGCCCACCTTTTTCGTCGACCGCAAACAGATCTCCGAAGACACCGCGATCCTGACCGGGACCGAGGCGGGGCACATGCTCAAGTCGCTGCGGCTTCGCGCAGGCGACAGCTTCCATGCCTTCGACGAAGACGGGACCCGGTACCGGATGCGGATCCTCGAAGCCACATCCGGATCCGTCCGGGCGGAGATCCTCGAGAGCTCCCCCCCCGAAAGCGGCCCCGCGGTCGCGCTGACGCTGATGGTCGGCATGCCCAAGGCCGACAAGATGGACTTCATCCTCGAGAAGGCGACCGAACTGGGGTGCTCCCGCGTCGTCGTCTTCCGCTCCTCGCGCACGATCCCCCGCCTCGATGCGCAGGATGCCAAAAAGCGGCTTCTTCGCTGGGAACGGGTCGCGCTGGCCGCCGCCAAGCAGTGCGGGTCGGGACGGGTGCCGCAAGTCGAGGGGATCCTCCCTTACGCCGAAGCGCTCCGGATCGGGGCATCGTGCGACGGCCGCGTCGTCTTCTACGAAGGGGTCGGGTCGTTCGGCCTCAAGAGGGTGCTGGGCGAGTTGCGGGCTGCGAGGAGCGTCGCGCTCCTGGTCGGCCCCGAGGGGGGATTTTCGGAGGACGAGGTCAAGGAGGCGGAAAACGCCGGATTCGTCCGGGCAGGCCTCGGCTCCCGCATCCTGCGCGTCGAGACCGCCGCCATTGCGGTGCTCGGCATGGTAACATACGAGTTCGAAAACGAATGAGGGGCGGCACGACGATGCACCAAAACGGATATGCGGGGTTCTGGATCCGGGCCGCCGCGCGCATCATCGACATATTCGCCATCCTGGTGGTCTATTGGCTCTTCTACCTCGCGAACAAGCTGGGCGCCGTCGCCGGATTTCTCCCGCCGCTTCCCGTCGAACAGGCCCAGGCGGGCGAAGGCTTCGCTTCCATCATCAACGTCATCCGCGGATTCTTCGTCCTCGGCTTCATCCCCTTCTATTTCGTCTGGCTTCACGGCACCTACGGGCAGACCTTCGGCAAGATGGCGATGGGAATCAGGATCGTCAACGTCGACGGTTCCCGGCTGACCTACTGGCAGGCGTTCCGCCGCTGGATGGTCGAAATCGTCTTCGGCTCCGTCCTCGGGGCCTTCCTGCTGATAACGCTCGGCCTGCTGTGGATGGTCCTCAACTTCGTCCTGGGAAAGATCGCCTCGTTCATTTCCATCGTGCGATACCTGCAGGACGCCTTCGAGTGGGTCGTCGGGCTTGCCATCATCCTGCTCGCCCCCATCCCCATCGCCATCATGTACGCGCCCGCGGCGTTCGACCCGCGCAAGCAAGGGTTGCACGACCGGATCTGCCACACGCTGGTCATCCGGCACGAACGACAGATCTGCGGTTCGGCTCCCTCCGGCGAGGCGTTCGCCCCCGCTTCGGAGCCCGATTTTCCGCCCGCCGGATCGGGCGAAGCGCCGCTTGACAAGGGCCCCGAGGGCGGCGTATAGTCCAAAGTTCTTTTTGCAGGTGGCTTCTTAGCTCAGTTGGTAGAGCAGAGGACTGAAAATCCTCGTGTCCCCAGTTCAACTCTGGGAGAAGCCACCATTGAAATGACAGGGGCCGGGCAGCGATGCCCGGCCCCTTTTTCGTTGGAACCGGTTCGGTCGCCCGGACGGCATCCGTCGAAAACAAAGGAGCCCCGACGTGCTGATCTGCTTCGCCACCGCCCTTTTCGCGAGCGCGACCCTGCTTTTCTGGGTCCAGCCGATGGTCGCCAAGATGATCCTTCCGCTGCTTGGAGGCTCTCCATCGGTGTGGAACACGTGCATGGTCTTCTTCCAGGCGGTGCTCCTCGGCGGGTATCTTTATGCCCACCTCGGGCAACGGTGGCTCGGAGCCCGGAAGCAGGCGGTCGTCCACCTGGTGCTATTCGCGATCGCGGTGGCCACGCTGCCCATCGCCTTGGAGATGCGGCCCCCGGAGGCGTCCGACAACCCTTCGATGTGGCTGCTGGTCCGGCTCTGCCTCTCGACAGGGTTGCCCCTGCTGGTCATTTCGGCCACCGCTCCGATGCTCCAGTACTGGTTCAGCCGGACGGGGCACTCCCACTCCGGGGACCCTTATTTCCTTTACGCGGCCAGCAATCTCGGAAGCATGGCGGCATTGTTCGGCTATCCGGCGTTGATCGAGCCCTTCCTGAGCAGGACGGATCAAACGCGGGCATGGGCGCTCGGCTATCTCGTCCTCGGTGCCCTCATCCTGGCCTGCACGCGGATCCTCTGGCGCTCGGGGGGCAACGGCAATGACGAGGTTGTCGCGCCCCTTCCCGCGAGCGGCCCCGGAACCGCCCTCGAGATCCTTCGCTGGGTGGCGCTCGCGTTCGCGCCGTCGAGCCTGCTGCTCGGGGTCACGACGCTCATCACCACCGACGTCACGCCGATTCCGCTGCTCTGGATCGTGCCCCTCGCGCTTTACCTCCTCACGTTCGTCATCGCGTTCGCCCGGAGGCCGCCCCTCCCCCACCGCCTGGCGGTTCTCATCCAGCCATTCG